>CAYSRI010000006.1:4843-21368 GCA_964433405.1 uncultured archaeon
CCGATGGTTTCGCAAATGATATACCCTCTGATGCAATCGCTAGACATAGCATACCTGAAGATCGATGTAGCAGTTGGAGGAATAGATCAGAGAAAGATCCACATGCTCGCAAGGGAAAATCTGCCAGCTCTAGGTTACAAGTCACCGATCTGCATCCACACGCCGATAATCTCAGGACTCGACGGGGAGAAGATGAGCAAATCTAAGGGAAATTATATATCAATAAATGACTCACCAGAGGAAGTTGAAAGAAAGGTTATGAAGGCCTTCTGCCCGCCAAAGGTTGTAGAGGGAAATCCGATAATAGATCTTGCGAAACACTACGTTTTCCCCGCTTTTGGTAAAGTCAAAATTGAGCGCGACCAGAAGTTTGGAGGAGATATTGAATACGAAAGCTTTGAATCGCTTTTGGAGGACTTCAGAAACGGATCTCTGCACCCCCTAGATCTAAAAAGGGCTGTCGCAAGATATCTCAACTCCGTCATCGACGAAGCAAGAAATAGGTTGAAGAAGTTGACTGAGTGATCTACCCAAAGATTATTCTGCTATTTTACACAGATTACAGGCTGGCTAGAGTACAGTATTACCTCCTGAGCCACACTTCCGAAAAGAAGTTTTCCTGCAGGCCTCCTCTTCCTAACTCCTATTACAATGAGACTTGCCTTAATCTCATCAGCAAATTCTATGATGTCCTCAGCCGGTTCTTTGCCCCTGACCAGCAGTTTGGTCTCATAATCAACACCAGCCTTCTTTGCAAGTTCCCCAGCCCACTGAAGTAGTGCTTCACCCTTGTCTATTTCCTCTTGCGTAGTTTTTTCTCCTCCGTAAAGAGAATGTATGAATATAAGTTTCTCATTCCTCAGTTTTGATTCTTCTATAGAGAAATTCACAACTCTCTCGCTTCTTTTCGATTTCTCATCAAGAGCGACTACGATTGCCATAGAATTCTAAAAATGCTCTATTTAATAAACCTTTCGGTGAACTACCCATAGCTCACGCAAGGGGCTTCTGGCTTCATTGGGATGCTCTCTCCACGAGCTTCCGGCTCGCAGCCCTACATCTAAGATGCTGAGGGAGGCATTGTAGTCTCTGTCCGCCTCGCATCTCGGCTACTGTGTCCCTTCCAAAAGGAGACTAAGCAACTGAAAGTTCAACATAAAATTTTTAAATTTATTTATAATTAATAATATAAAGGCAAAAATTTAAATACTGCTTCGTCCCTAGCCGAGAGGGGATGGGTATGGGTTACAATGGTGAATACAAAAATAAATTGATATCCGCAGAAGAAGCAGCAAAACTTGTCAACAGCAACTCTGTAATAGCACTAGGGGGTTCAATGAGTTTTGCTACGGCGATCGATGTACACCTAGCGGCCAGAAAAAGCGAGCTGCAAGAAGTGGTCGTATCGACTTTCATAGATGTTCTGCCATATGAATTCCTAAAAGCGGATCCCGAATGCGAAGTATTCAAATGGATGAGCGGTTTCCTGCACATGGGCTGTAGGTGCTTTGCAAAAGAGCTGGGACCTGCGATATTTTTGCCGAATATGTACTTCGATGTTCCAAGAATAACGAGAGAAGTTCACGCCGGTAGAATCGATGTCTCCTTCCTAGTAACATCTGAAATGGACAAACACGGATACTTTAACTTCGGAGTAACGTGCTCGCATATGAAAGCTCTTGCCGAGTCCTCAAAGAAGGTTGTTGTGGTAGTCAAAAAAGACATGCTGTGGGTTAACGGGGGCTACGACGAAATTATCCATATATCCGAGGTCGACTACGTTGTTGAAGATGAAACTCCGACTCCGGCGCTTCCTTTTACTCCCCCATCAACAGAACAGGACCAGATGATTGCAGAAAATATAATAGAGGCAAATCTAATTGAGAACGGATCAACATTGCAGGTTGGAATTGGATCCCTACCAGATTCAGTCGTTAGGCTGCTAAAAGAATACGATTTCAAAGATCTCGGTGTTCATACCGAAATGATCGGAGACGGAACAATGGAACTTGTCGAAGAAGGGATAATTACAAACACTCAGAAGAAAATCGACAAAGGTAAATCTGCTTTCACCTTTACGATAGGAACAAGAAAGCTATATGATTACATAGACAGAAACCCGGCTTTTGCATCCTATCCTGTGGACTACACAAACGACCCCTACATAATAGCACAGCAACCCAAGATGTTCTCTCTCAACCAAGCGGCCCAGATAGATCTCATGGGTCAGGTGAACTCAGAACAGATAGGACTGCTGACGCCTTCCTGTAAGCTCTTCCAGATAAGCGGAACTGGAGGACAGCTTGATTTTGTATTGGGCTGCCTTTTCAGCAAGGATAGGAAAGGCAAATCCGTTCTAGCCCTATATTCGACCTACGACGGTCGTTCGAGAATTCTTCCAACACTACCAGAAGGTTCTGCGGTTACTGTGCCTAGAACGGCTGTGCAGTACGTGGCAACAGAATGGGGTGTGGCCTATTTGAGAGGATATCCAGTAAGAGAACGGGCTAACGCTCTGATAAGCATAGCTCATCCCGACCACAGAGACTGGCTTGTAAAGGAGGCTCAAAGAGTCGGAATTTATCCGCCTAAATATACTCCGCCAGCCGGAAAGCCTGAAAACGTTCTGGTAAGAAGAGATTGAATTTTATTTTTATTAGATTATCCTCATATACCCGTCTACAGAAAATGATCACAAAGTTTTTAAGTTCAAAGCCGACAGTTTTTTCGCTCTCAGATGTGAGAATGAGAGCGATGAACAGAAAATCTTAAACTCTGCAAGGTTCGTTATATTGTAGGGCCGGTAGCTTAGCCAGGAAGAGCGCGGGACTCTTAATCCCGCAGTCGTGGGTTCAAATCCCTCCCGGCCCGTTTGATTAGAAAATTAATCCAATACAAGCTCTTTGAGAAAGCTTGTCTTTATTTATCGATCCTTTCAAAGAGTTCTCTAACTTTCAGCTCAGCTTCTCGAAGCGGGAAGCTTCTTTTGTAAACGATGGGTAGTTCACACGTCTAACAACGCACCCGACTGTTTCGCAAGGAGAGCAACTACATGAGGAGCTTTCGGGACAAACGGATAAAGTCCCCTATGTTTATTGTTTTTCTGACATTCAGCTATTGAAGTTACCGTAAGAGATCAGAAACTTTATATTCCACGATTGAACATTAAGCATGGCTGAGAAAAAGAAAGCGAAGGAGGAGAAAAAGAAGGAGCAATACGGAAAGGGTGAAGAGAAGGCTAAGAAGAAGTAGAGAGCAAAAAAGATGGTTTCGCGAGCTTCCTTGGATCAAAGGTCTTAAGATCTTCGAAAGAAACCGGAATGCATATCCTTGAGACCAGAGCGTTAAGGCTGAAGGGCAATCTGATAAGTCTCATCTCTCCGGTAGTGACCCACTCGTCTATGCCTAAGTCTCCAAAAGTTTCTGCAATTTCTTCTCTCTCCTTTTTTGACAGCTTCATAGCACTTTCGTCGAGCACGTGGATGTGAAATCCCCTTCCCGAAAAAACAATCCTTAAATTTTTATATTCTTTCTTAAGTTCCTTATACAGCCTCGCAGTGTTCCTTCTCACTCTCTTAAATTCCACCATGCAAAAGCTTATGTCCTTTCTGGCCACTTTTTCTTCTAAGGAACCGTGATAGGGACAGTCCACATTTTCGGGATCTATATCGAAGGCCAATTCCTGGCCCAAGAAATTCTTGCAGTTCCAGCAATCCTTCTGGCAATTTCTGCAGAGTTTTGGATCTGTATAGAGGTTTCTGTCATAGTAAACTCCTTCAGGTAGGTAATGCAATATGTATTCAAGAACATCTTCCAGACCGCGATGCTCGTCAATTATGAGGGCCTTGTCCTTTACGTCCTCGAACTTCTTCAGATAGACACCCGTTTTTCTGCCAACTATTACTGCAAAGTTCGTTTTCTGAATTTCTCTCCACGAAAGCCATGATTTAACCTTTTCCAAATCGAACTCGTTGCGATAAAATTGTTCTCTTTCGGAGATCGTCGAAATCCTCATTCCTCTTGGAAATCGATATTTCATGGTTATTCCAAGTTTAAGCTCTCTAATTAATTTTTTTAACTCTGAGACCGATCATAAAAAGGATGGCAAAGATTACGATAAACAGCGTTCGGAAGGTTTACAGAGACGGGACTCACAGAGCAAGAAAACCAGAAGAAACCCTCAGCTGGATCGAACCGAAGATGGCAATCGCAGGGGTAACAAGGCTGGCAAACATAACAGGGCTGGACAGAATCGGAATCCCGATCTTCTCAGCAGTAAGGCCAACTGCAGCCGAAGGGGCAGTTTCGGTTTACTCTGGAAAAGGGCTTACGGAGACACTTGCAAAGATCTCTGCCATAATGGAAAGCTTCGAAAGATATTCTGCCGAATTCAGAAATGAAAAGACCGTTAAGGGAAATTACAGCCAGATCTCCAGGGAGTTCAACGCTTTAGATCCCAGAAGTCTCATACTGCCGCGGGATCTACCATACAGCGAGGATGTTGTGCTAAGATGGGTCTGGGGTTACGATATTTTGAAAGAAGAGGAGATTCTGGTTCCTGTAAGCGCAGTTTTCCATCCCTACACTCCTTTGGGCGACCTGCATCTTTTCAGAACAAATACGAACGGTCTTGCCTCGGGAAACACGATAGAGGAGGCAATTCTCCACGGACTGATGGAGGTAATAGAAAGGGATGCCTGGAGTCTGGCAGAACTTTCAAAGAGTGGCGGTAAAGTGATTTCCACCGACAGTCCGCTTGTTAATGGGCTAATAGAGAAGTTCAGAAATGCTGGGGTCGAAATTTTGCTCAGGGATATAACCAGCGATCTTAAAATCCCTGTTGTAGCCGCAGTTTCTGACGATGTTGTGCTAAAAGATCCGGCTCTGCTCACAATCGGCTTTGGAGCACATTCAGAGCCAGAGGTTGCATGCATAAGGGCAATTTTGGAGGTTGCTCAGAGCAGGCTCGTCCAGATTCAGGGAGCAAGAGAGGACACAATAAAGGCTGAAATAATGCGAAGGGCCGGATATGATAGAATGAAAAGGATAAACAGACACTGGTTCGAGAGAAATGATGAGATAGAGCTGAAAGAACTTTCAGGATTCTCAACCGAGGATATAAAGGAGGATATAGAATTAACTCTGAGCTTGCTCAGAAAAAGGGGATTCGAGAGAGTAATAGTCGTCGATCTGACAAGAAAGGAGCTCGGAGTACCTACAGTCAGGGTAATAGTGCCGGGACTTGAAGTTTTCGGGATGGATCCAACGAGAGTCGGGGAAAGAGCTCTGGAATTTGTAAAGAAATGAAGGCTGTGATATTCACGGGCCCCAGCCTGAGCCATGAGGAGGCAAGAAAGATCTTCAGGGAAGCTGAATATAGGGGACCAGTAAAGCGCGGAGATGCGATAAAGGCCGTGAAAGAGGGTAAGAAAGTTCTGGGAATCATCGACGGGGTTTTCCATCAGGATGTAGCGATATCCCCCAGAGAAATCCTTGAAGTGATGAGAGAGGGTGTCATTGTAGTCGGAGGTGGCAGCATTGGAGCACTTAGAGCCGCAGAGCTCTGCGAGCTGGGAATGATAGGTGTCGGCGATATCTTCAGAATGTTCAAAAACGGCGAATTAGACTCGGATGACGAAGTAGCAGTGATCATCAATCCGGAAACGCTGGAAGCAATTTCAGAACCACTGGTAAATATAAGGGCAACGATTTCAGCCATGGTAAAAAAAGGTATTCTGGAGGCTGAATTAGGCAAAGAATTGATCCGGCTGGCAAAGGGTCTGCATTACTCGAGGAGAAGCTATGAAAATCTGGTTGCAGAAGCTGTTGAAAGAAACATTCTGAGCTCGACTGAAGCCAAAGAACTGCTGGAGAAGATAAAGGAAAACGCGATCAACTTGAAAAAGCTTGATGCGATAAAGGTTGTGGAAAAGGTTAGAGAAATCTGCTCAGCTGAGAAGTTCTAAGATTGCTGAACAGCCCGTGCACCTGGGGCATCCAGCCTTGAACTTCAGCTTTATGTCGTATTCTCCCTTAAGCTCCCCCAAAGCCTCATAAACCTTGAGGACGTGGGCCAAATCCGTTTTCTCCGAAGCACTGGGGGGAGGGCGGTAAGGAGCGATGTAGGGGTAAACGCCCCTTTCGGCCATAGCCCTGAATCCGCTGACCACGCTCTCAACACTCTCTCCAAGACCGACAAGGATCCAGGAGGAAACATTCCATTCTCCAAAGATATCAACGGCGTTCTCCCAGGATTCTAGATAGGCTTCAATTCCGGGCTTCCCTGGAACGACCGCTTTCCTGATCCTCTCGTCGAAGGTCTCTACATGAATGCCAAGAGTGTCTATTCCGGAAGAGTAAAGGAGTTCCAGATACTCCTTGCTGACTGGCTCTATCTGCGCATGCATCGGGATGTCTATTTCGGCCCTAATTTTTCTTGCTACTTCTGCGTATCTCAAAGCACCCTTGTCGACAAGATTTGGGGTTCCTGTTGTGAGCGTAAGGTGCCGTGACTTGTCTTCCTCGTAGGCAACCTTTACAGCTTCCACGATGTCTTCAGGATCTTTTTCCAGAATCTGGCTTTCTGGAACGTTTTCTTCGATCACGCAGAAAATGCACTTCTTTCCGGAATCAACATGTATGCATCTTCTCGTAACTGCAGTTACAAGGGCATTCACACCATCTAGTGCCACATATCTTCCTGCCGAGATCCCCTTTATCCGATGCTCGTAGTAGTTTGCCTTTGGCAGCTTCACCTTCCCGATTTTCTCTTCTCCCCTGTAAAGCCAGAAGCTTCCTTCTCTCTCGAGTATTGCGTAAGGTGATGCCTTTGCAAAGCTCTGAATTGCGGGAGCGGAAACGATAGAGTCCTTTACTGCAAAACCTAACCCGCCTACGGGCCCTCCGCCCCCTCTGCGGAGTGGAGCGAGTGGAGCTCTCACTCCCAGAACCAAAAGCTCCAGCTTTGTTCTGTAATCAAGCATATATCTTTACCGCTTCTTCAGGCGAATTGGAAAATGCGAGCGCCGCTATTGCACCAATTAGCCCTCTTTCACCTGTTATAACGAAGGTCTCGATTCCGAGCTCTTCTGCAATCCTCTTCGCCTCTTCAAGCTCGACAATCTGCGATTTCACCTTTTCGCCGTACTTCCTCAGCTTCTCCGGAATCAGGATTTTTCTGTAAACGACCATGCTGGTGTTATCGCTGAGCGTGGTACTTTCTAGTTCTTTCCTGAATGCTCTCACAAGCTCCTCAGGCCTTTCAGTTGCGAAGGTAACGGAAATGGAAACGCAGTTCGTCGTCTTTGCGGGATTCTTCGTGTATAGCTGGGTTATAGTGTGAAGCAGATAATGCCCGTAGCCAGCCTTTTCAAGCTTGAAGGCGAGCTCGTTTACAAGTGCCCATGTGGCTCCCTTTTCCTTATTGTCTGTATCGTCAACGCCTATAACGACCTTCGAATACTTTTTCAGCCTGATCTTTGCCTTCCCAAGCTTTGCACCACCGCCGAGCTCCAGAATCTCGATTCCATCAACGTCCTCCGCCAAACCTCGGCAAACTGTAGCTGCAATTCCGCCACCCGCGAGACCGGCGTAGGTTATTTCGATTCTGTCTGTGAGCTTTACTTCTTCAATTCCGGCTCCGGCGATTCCTGGAATTAGCTTCAGCTCGGTTTTCCCCGGCCTTAAAACGAATATGTTTCTGGCCCCCTCCCTTCTCGCATTTATCACCAGATCGCTTACCCTCGGATAATGAAGAACTTCCCAGGAAGCACCACCGTAGCATCTTTCCCTTGCATGAAACTCGTGAAGTTCAACAAATTCTCCATCCGTCATGGCAACGACCCTTGAATACGGGGAAACCCAGGGCAGGCTACCGTACTGCCTGAGCAGTTCCTCCTTGCTAAGGTAACTCATGGCTACTTATAATCGGACTGATTTAAATATATTTCCATCCAGTGGAGATCGCTCGAATTTTCAGCATTTCAAAAAGCTCGAAAGGCTTATCAGATCCTGAAAAGAGTTCAATAGATGACCTATCAAGATTTCAGAATCAGAGTTAGGAAGAAAACCGAGAAGCTCCGAGAGGTGGAGGGTGCCTGCGGAATCTGCCACGGAACCCTTGAGGCAATCACGGAAGAAAATGGAATCGTCTCTGCTTATGAAAGGCCTGACGGAATCCTTGCCGTGATCAAAGATGATAAAGGGAACGTAGTGGGCGAAGGCTTCGATATAGTGTGGTCTTCTGCAATCCTTGCTGCAGAGATAGATGGTAAACTCGTTCCTGAAAGATTTGAGGATAAGCTGAAAGAAGCTTTGAGCGGGGAAGAGGAAATTAAGGCCATTGCAAACGTTTACGGATACGGAAGGGTCGTCACACCTTCGGTTATTGCGCTCCAGTATGTAAAGGACCTTGGGGGAAGAACTGTAATAAGAAGGGAAAAGATAGGAGTTGTTGCCAGGCTTTTTGATAAGGATGGCAACCTGATTGCTCAATCTCCGATCTCCTACTGCCCCACCTGTGCCATAGTCAAGGCAATTGTCACAAACGACCAACTCGAGGATTTCGTGAAGGAGAAGCTGAAAAATGCCAGAAACACGGGAAAGATCAAGTTTGAGGAGGGTGTTGAGAACCGATACATTGCAAAGGGAGGAGCGGTAAAGGCAAGCATAATCAAAGGGGAAAAATGGCTGGCAAAGAACGTTTTGGGCTGCTGTATTGCATATTCAACAACAAAGGCTGAAATTGCTGCAGGCTTCGTTCCTGAAGAGAGCGCAAAAAGGTTCAAGGCTTACTGCAACCTCTGTCCGATGAAGCACTGCTGGATGGAAAAATCCATGGGAGCGATGGGAAACATAGTGCTCCACCGCCTGAGCGAGATCGGAATGGAAATCGAGGTTACTTCGGAAGGATTTATAATCGCAAAGATTCCCGGAGAAGGATTTGTTGGTAGAGGAACCCTTTGCTCGCTCAGCGCGCTCACCAACATGCTCATAACCTCAGACGGTAGCAAGCTTCTTAAGCCATCTCCTGCAAAGAGATTCCCAAACGCTGAGGAGTGACAATGAAAAGTTTTTAAGTAAGCAGCGAAATCTCTCTGGGAAATCGATGAAGACGGGAAAAGAAGAAAAATCAGGTTCCAAGCAAATTGAAGGCCTTGAGAGAATATTCAGAAACAATGCAGAGCTAGCAAAAATGCTTGTAAGGTACATAGAGAAATTTTACGTCAGGCTGAAGAATGATTTCGAGAGCTTCAAGATCATGGACTTCTGCGGAACGCACGAGTGGACCATAACCCACTACGGACTGAGAAGCCTTATGCCCGAAGGGCTTGAACTAGTAGCCGGGCCTGGATGCCCTGTCTGCGTCACTCCTTCCCACTACATCCAGAGCGCACTGAAGCTAGGCTTTGAAGGTGTCGTTGTTTACACGTACGGTGACGTCTTCAGGCTTCCCAGTCTCAAGCGCGTGAATGGTGCCAGTTCTTTGGCAGAAGCAAAAGCTCTGGGAGTGGATGTAAGAATAGTAACGGGAATTGCGGATGCAATATCCGACGCCAAAAGCCATGGAAAGGAAGCTGTATTCCTCGGCATAGGATTCGAGACTGTCGCCTCAGGATACGCGCAGGCACTGATAAGGGGTCTTTTACCAGATAATCTGAAGCTAATGAGCCTGGTAAAGCTCACCCCTCCAGCAATGATGGCAACAGTGGAAATACTTGCAAAAGAAGGAAGCGCTGTGAAGGGTATAATTGCACCTGGCCATGTTTCAACGATTACAGGTGCGAAGGCCTGGAAGGCTGTCACAGACAGGCTCGGGATTCCAGTCGTTGTAACAGGCTTTGAACCGATAGACGTTCTCATAGCGATTGCAGAAGCCTTGAAACAGCTTGTCAGAAATGAGGCGAGGGTTTCGATCGAGTACACGAGAGCTGTAACCTGGGACGGCGACCTAAAGGCACAGGAGATGATTGGAAAGGCCTTCAGAGTCGTTGAAGATGCGTGGAGGGGAATTGGATTTCTGCCCGAAAGCGGACTTAGGATTTCAGAATCCTACAGCCACTACGATGCTTTCAGGGAATATGGAATTCCCGAAATTGCTCCAGAATACTGCGAAGAAGATCTGCCAAAGGGCTGCAAGTGCGCCGAAATAGTAATAGGCAAAGAAAAGCCTACAAACTGCCCACTTTTCATGAAAAAGTGCAGACCTTCCTCTCCAGTAGGCCCGTGCATGGTATCCCTTGAAGGTACCTGCGCAATCTGGGCAAGATTCGGCGCAGATGGACTTGCAGACAGAATCGCAGAGGATCTGGATCTGAGGTGAGATCATGTGCTGGGGGGTTCCAGCCGTTGTTAAGGAAATTGAGGGCGAGTTTGCGGAAATAGACTACGGAGACGGAGTGCCAAGAAGGGTTATTGTCGGAATAGCCGAGGAAAGGCTGAAAAGGGGGGACCTCGTCATAGTGCACGCAGGAGTTGTGATCACGAAGCTGAGCTATGAGGATGCAAGTAAAACTGTTGAGATGCTCAGAGACATAGCTACGACTGCAGGAGAAGCTTCCGAGCTTCTAGAGCACTATGAAAGGATACTGAAGCTTTCGAAGGATCTGGAGGCGGAATGATGAGATTTGTTCGCCTTTCTCACGGTTCTGGTGGAGAGGAGACGAACGAGCTGCTATCGAAGCTACTATTCTCAAGGGTTCCCGAGATTATGAAGAGGGTTCCCGGTGGCATTGGAATCGATCTTCCAGATGATGGAGCCGTAATTCCGACGAAGGATGGATTTTTTGTTGTCTCCACGGACTCATACACAGTAAACCCGCCCTTCTTTCCGGGTGGAAACATAGGAATGCTTGCCGCAACAGGATCGATAAACGATGTCGTTGTGATGGGGGCAAAGCCGATAGCGGGGCTCGATTCGGTAATAGTGGAGGAAGGCTTTCCAATTGAGGATCTCGAAATCATCCTAAGTTCCCTTGTCGATGTTTTCAAAAAAGAAGGGGTTGCGCTGGTTGGTGGTGACTTCAAGGTGATGCCAAAGGGGGGTATTGACAGAATAGTGATAACAACAACAGTTCTGGGAACAGCGGAGAGACCAATTGTGGATCTGCCGAAAGAAGGGGACAGGCTTGTGGTTACCGACTACGTTGGCGATCACGGAGCCGTTATAATGATGCTCCAGATGGGTCTGAACAATGCGGAGGAGCTGAAGTGCGGAATGCTCAAGAGCGATGCCAAGCCACTTACGCCCCTTCTGCCTGTCATCAGGGATTATTCAGGGCAAATAAATGCGGCGAGGGACATAACTAGAGGAGGACTTGGAGGTGTCCTCAACGACTGGGCAAGGAATTCAGAGACTGTTCTGGTTGTTGAAGGTGACCTTCCGATTAGGGAACCTGTGAGGAGGTACTCCGAGATGCTGGGAATAGATCCGATATACCTTGCAAGCGAGGGTGCAGCCCTTTTCTCGGTCAAAGGCGATGCTGCCGAAGAATTTGTGGAAGCTCTCAGGAAAAAAGGCTTTGAGAACGCGCGGATAATAGGGGAGGTCAGGAAGAGCGAAAAGTACAAGGGATACGTGCTGATGAAAACCGTTGTTGGAGGTTTCAGGGTTGTGGAGCCTCCAAGGGGAGAACTTGTCCCGAGAATCTGCTAGAATTCGCCAAGCATCGAGGAAGCAACAAGTATCTGGCCAAGTGCAATTCCTCCGTCTCCCGGAGGGGTTTTTCCGGGCAGAACTGCCTTTATCCCCTCAGGCAAAAGGATATCCCTGATTCCCCTCATCACGTAGCTGTTGACAGCAGCACCACCAGTTACGATTACATTTTCGTATTCGAGATTTCTGAAGCTCATTGCCTTTAGCGCTGCAAGGCCCAAGGCCCTGCCGATTCCCTGCAGAACTGTTCTTGCAATGTCCTCTCTTTTTGCCTCAGCTTCCATAGCCCACTCCAGCAAATTTTTAACGTCTATCAGAATCCTTTCTCTTCTGCAAAGCTCTGGCGTGAGGCCGAGATCCTTACCACCGTCTGCAAGAGCCTCGAGCTTCATCGGAGGCTCCCCTTCGTATGTTCTCTCCGTGCAAGCTCCGAGAAGGGCAGAAAATGCGTCCAGAATCCTGCCGAGACTAGTTGTAACAGATCCCTTTCCCTTTTCAGCGAGTATGAGCGTGATCTCCGCTTCCTGGGCTCCATAGGGGAGTGAAGCAAGAAGATTTCTCCTGCCTAGCAGCTCCATTATTTCCGAATGGCTGAAACCGCATGATTCCATGAGAGCTGCCAAGCATTTAGCAGGAAATCTCGCGGCACTATCTCCGCCTGGGAGTATGAAGGGTTTAAAGCTTCCGACCCTTTCGTATTCTCTCCAGCTTGAAACTAGCAGCTCTCCACCCCAGATTTCGCCACCATCGCCGTAGCCAGTGCCGTCTATCGTTATTGCAAGAACCTTCGCCTCTGGCTGCAATCCAAGCTCGGCAATTGCTGCAACTGCATGGGCGTGATGGTGCTGGACTTCGAAAATTTCGGCCTCGAAATCCTTAAGCAGCATCCTATTGTGATATAGCGGATGCTTGTCTATCGCTATAAACTCGGGCCTTATTCTGTATGCGCTTATCAGCCATTCCAGCTCTTTCCTCATAAATTCAAGGTTCTCTATCTCGTCCAAGTCGCCAATGAACTGAGTAAGGACCACTTTGTCTTCGAAAGATACTGCTCCCGCGGTCTGAAGTTCCGCTCCAAGCGCAATTCCCTGTGCGAGATTTCTGCATACTCTGATCCACTCTGGAGCAAATCCTCTGCTCCTGCGGAGAAACACAGGCTCGCCATCGCTGAACCTGATCACGCTGTCGTCTACCCTGTGAACGATTGTTCTTTCATGCTCCACAACGTAGTCAACAATGCCTGAAAGCTGGGAAAAAACTTCATCGAGCGAGGTGCACATGGGCTTTCCGTGAACGTTTCCGCTTGTCATTATCAGAAATCCATCCGGAATTCTCTGGAGAAGCAAAATCTGAAATGCAGAGTAAGGGAGCATTACGCCCACCGTAGAAAGCCCGGGGGCAACGAAATCTGAAACTGCTGCCTTTTTAGGCATCACAACGATTGGCCTTTCAGGAGATTCAAGCAGCTTCCTTGCCCCTGAAGGTGGGCAGGCTATTTTCTCCACTATGCTGTAATCCCTCGCCATGACCGCAAATGGCTTGTTCTCCCTCCTCTTCCTCCTTCTGAGCTCAAGCACGACTGAGTCGTCGGAAGCAAGGCAGGCAATGTGGTAACCGCCTATGCCTTTTATCGCCAAAATACTTCCTTCGAGAATCTTGTCTGCTGCGAATTCGACTGGATTTGCAACTTCAAGCCTTTCACCGGCGATGCTGTAAACAAAAGTCTTCGGCCCGCAGGCAGGGCAGCTTATTCCCTGGGCGTGAAATCTCCGAGGACTGCAGGGGTCAGCATACTCCTTTGCGCATTCCTCGCATAGGGGAAAATGGATCATTGATGTATTCTCCCTGTCGTAGGGAAGCCTGTAGAGCATTGAGAACCTGGGGCCGCAGAAGGCACAGCTGTTCCAGTGATAGTCAAAAAATCTGCTTTTTCTGTCCATAACTTCAGCGACGCATTCGCTGCAGATCGCAAAGTCAGGCGGAATTATGCTCCTCTCCTCAAAATTCGAGTCGCTTTTGAGAATTCTGAAGCCACTGTAGCCCACAGGCTCAATTTCCTGGATTGAAACTTGCTCAAACCTTGCAAAAGGAGGTTTTTCCCGGCTGAGTCCTTCAAGAAAGGATTTCAGCGCATTTTCATCGCCTTCAGCATGGATTTCCACCTCGCTACCGCCCATGTTGCGAACGTAGCCTGAAACGCCCCTGGCTACAGCTAGGCGGTAGACAAAGGGCCTGAATCCAACGCCCTGCACGATTCCGATCAGCC
The DNA here is from genome assembly GCA_964433405.1 of uncultured archaeon. Classification (GTDB taxonomy): domain Archaea; phylum Halobacteriota; class Archaeoglobi; order Archaeoglobales; family Archaeoglobaceae; genus WYZ-LMO2. Next base: position 18,763 of record CAYSRI010000006.1, read on the forward strand.
TTATCCTGAGTGCTCTGACCATTTGAACCCTCTGAGCTTCGAAAGTGTGAAGTACCCCTCGATCACCCCTACGTGTATTCCTACAGCTCTGCTTGCTTTCGGTAGCGGTTCCTTATCAACTTCTACTTGGAGTATCGCAAACCAATTTCCAGTCTTTGTTCTCCTGATGATTACTCCTTTAATCCTGTCTTCAATCAGTCTGTGAAGCTTTATCGGAATTTCTCCTACCTTTGAAAGCAGAAGTTTTTTTCTTTCAACGTCTATTTTGAAACCCGACTGATTGAAGTTGAGGGTTTTGAATGAATTTGGAGAAGTCTTGTAGCGAAGCTTGCCAGCTTTCTTTCCCTTCTTTTTGAGTTCCTTTAAGGCTTCAATGCTAGACCAGAGCTGATAGTTTACCATCTGCAGAACCCTAGAATAGAGTTTGTTTTCCTGCTTCAGCTTTGTAATTAGAGCCTGAGTTTCTCTCCAGTTTATCTTTCTATTCTTTTCTCTTGCCTTATTTATCTCTTCCAATAGTCTGTTGTATAACCATCTAGATAGCTCAAGCTGTTCTTTTGGCCTTGCTTCAATCGTTTTCGATGGATAAATGCGGAACTTGTAGCTGATTATCATTTTCTTATCACCTTGTATTCACTAAAGATATATACCTTATTCCCACCCACCTCCCCTGCTGCATCCTCATTTCGGAAGCTGCGATTAGGTTAAATATGTTCACGATCAAGTTAGATTCGGTGATAGAGATGGAGCACGAAAAAGTTGTGAGGAACATTGAGAAGAAGATGGGTTTTGTTCCTGGAATTATGAAGCTAGTCAAGGAGCTTGATCCAAAAGCGGTTGAGTTCTACGATTTCTGCGACAAGGTGGTGCAGGAAGATGGAGCGCTTCCAGCGAAGTTCAAGCTAATGCTAGTCATGGTCATGGGAGCACAGAAGCATTGCAAGGAGTGTGTGAGCTCTGCGATGAAGGGTGCGATCAACCGGGGCGCAAGCAAGGAGGAGCTCGTCGAGGCTATCCGCGTTATATTTGTCGCTGGCGGAGCCCAGGCTGTTGCTGCATGCAGAGATGCAATCGAGGAGCTTCTGAAAAAGTGAACTACCACGAGATCAGCTGCAATCAGTAAAAAGAGGACAAGTGGACTCGGCGGGATTCGAACCCGCGGCCTCCGCCTCGCAAAGGCGGCGCTCTACCACTGAGCTACGAGCCCGGTGAAGCCTTGAGGGCTTGCAGCCCCAAATCAAATTTGTACAATGTTTTTAAGTTTTACTCTTGCCCACTTCTTCTGCTGTATCATCTTTCGAAAGGGGACTTAGCAGCAACAGAAAGTTAAGCTTTGCTGAGAGAGCAAGATTTAGCTTCTAGTCTCGGAGGAGTTCGGGGCTCGAATCCACTTGAATGGATTTTTCTTGTTTAAGTGAAGCCAAGCAGCAAGATAAGGAGTTCCACAAATCTATTGAGGAGTGGGTTTAGGAAGTGGATATCATATGGGCTAAAGTATGCTCTAACATTGTCTGAAACGAGAAATATATTCGGGAGAAGGGCTAAAGAAAAGAGATCTTTTCTGTTGTTGAATTTTTCGATGAAAACAAAGAGCAGAGTTAGCGGTATTGATGTTGCAAGGTATGCGATTTTTAGTGCATTGAAATAAGGATTTAGAAGAGTTGTCGCAACGATTGTTGTGGCTACGAAGCAAATTGCTACTGGAACGGCACTTAGCCCTAATTCAGGCTTAATTCTGGTTGCAATGAAGTAAATGAGTGTCAGATAGATTGGAAGGAGAAAACGATAGTCTCTGACGCCTGTTTCGACTACTCCATTCTTTAGGAATGGAAGATAAACGAAAAAGCAGGTTAAGGTGAATAGTAGAAGGAACTTTTCGAATTTGTCTAGCTGAAGCTTTTTAACTCTCATCGTCTTGGCTATTGGAAAGATCAAAGAAGCCAGGATTGGCGAATAGCTGAGCATTCCAAGGGTGCTATTGTTCAAACCAAAAAATATGAAAGGGAGGATTGATATGATATCTGACAAACTCGAAGCTTCAATGTAGCTCATATTTGAGAATCTGTTTCCCACAATCTCCACTGGCAATGGAATACCGAAGAGTAGGTAGCTGAAAAAAGCACAAGGAAGATAACCGAGTGCGATTGCTGTAACGTAAAAAATTTTTTCTCTTTGAAAGAATAGCAGGAACAGCAGAAGAGATAGAGAGAGAATAAGCCCGTCCAACGATCTCGAGAAAAAGCAAAATCCTGCAAGAAGCAAAGAAAAGAATAGATTAATGTCTTTATTTGTTGTCAGATATCTCTGCAAAAAGTAAAAAGATGAGGCGATGAGCAGAAGCGAAATTGCGTGGATCTTTGAAGATAAAGTCCAGTATGCTACAGGAGTGGAAAAAACGAAGAGTAAGCTTGCAGAATAGGCTACCTTTTCATCAACCTTGTTTTTCAGAATCATGAAGAGGATCCCAGAAGTAAATGCGGTTGCTGTAATGTTTACGAGCTTCAATGCGTAAATTATGGCCCAGTCTTCGAAAAGATAAATCGGTTTGAAGAGCAGAATGGATGCGACGAAAAAAAGCCAACGCAATGCTGCGATATTTCCTCAGC
>CAYSRI010000007.1:0-942 GCA_964433405.1 uncultured archaeon
AAGGAACTTTATTTCTCCTTTGGCCGTTTTTGCTTTGAATACAAATTTAACGTTCTCTCCTTTCAGTACTTTTTTGAAATTCTCCCTGAGTATCTCGATCTGGTCTTCGAAAGTTATAATTCTAGAATTTTTTCCTAGAATCTCTTCTTTGCAGTATCCAATAACTTCGTAAATTTGATTCACTTCTAAAAATCTTCCTCTTTCATCAAGTATAAAGAAAAAATCCTTTCCGCTTTTGAAAAATCTCTCATAAGCGAGTAGAGTTTCTAGATTTTTTTGTTCTTCGGTATATTCCACTGCGAATATTACATTAAAATCACCAATTTTGGACGATGACAACTTGTAAACTTTTTTATCCACAACTATCTTGTCCTTATCTGTCAGGTCAATGGATGCAAGCCCGCATTTTGTCGCTTCTTCATTCGCATAAACAATTTTTTTTCCTGCCAGAACGATGATAGGTACCGGTGCCTTTTTTAAAATTTCATCAAATCCAATCATCATTGTTTTAGGTTGACGTAATGAGTATTTAAAACTTTTCCCAAATATAATTTTTATTATGTTTAAAGCAATTATAGGAGGAATTATATATCGTTTTTAATCTACTGTTGTCCCCATGTTTTCCTGTGGAAGAGAGGCAGCAGAGGGTGCGAGAGTAAAAATTAATATAGTTCCAATAAATAAGGGTTCCAATAAATAAGGTGATAAAATAACTAGCTACAAAGGCTGCAGTTATCTGTCAAAAACGCTTGAAGCAAGATTAAAAGAACAGCTGGAGCTATGCAGATGGTTATAAAACAAGCTGCTTGAAGAAGGAAAAAGAACAGGAGAAGCTCAGTTTCAAAATATGCCTCGAATTTTCGACAATTCGTCTCAGAAATAAAGCCCAGCACTGTCCAGCCTCTATTAAAAGATATATTTAAATTTTGGACGTAATATGAC
>CAYSRI010000007.1:952-20687 GCA_964433405.1 uncultured archaeon
TCTTGCGTCTAGGGCACAGAATTGGACGAGATCAAAGAATTTCGACTCATGTTGCACTTACAGCTAGAGCATTCGGTGCGAAGGGCATATACTTCACAAAGGAAGATAGAAATCTGTTTGCCAGTGTGGAAAAGGTGGTAAAAACATGGGGTGGAGAATTTTTTATAAAAACCGCGGATTGGAAGAAGCTACTCATGGAATTTGATGGATTGAAAGTCCATCTGACGATGTACGGAATCCCACTTCCCGAGAAAATTGACGAACTCAGAAATGCCAAAAAGATGCTTGTGGTTGTAGGTGCGGAGAAGGTTCCAAGGGAAGTCTATGAGCTCTGCGATTTCAACATCTCCATAGGGACGCAGCCGCACAGCGAAGTTTCGGCTCTGGCAATTTTCTTGGACAGGGTAATCGGGCAGACATTCACTCTGAGCTTCGATAATGCGAAGCTGAAGATCATTCCTAGTGAAAGGGGTAAAAAAGTTTTAAAATTGGGTGATTAGTATGCCTATGATTCATCCGATCGAGTACCGCTACGGAACAAAGGAAATGAAGCGGATTTGGAGCGAGGAAAGCAAGATAAGGAGAATGATTCGGGTTGAGGTTGCCCTTTTAAAGGCTCTTGCAAAAAAGGGGTACCTGAGTTTTGAAGAGGTAGAAAATGTCAAGAAAAATGCAATCAAGATAAACCCTCAGAGGGTTAAAGAGATCGAGGAGGAAATCAGGCACGATATTATGGCTTTGGTTAAGGCCATAAGCGAAGTATCAGATTGCAGATGGATTCATTTCGGGGCAACATCTAATGACATCATCGACACCGCTACCGCGACGCAATTAAGAGATAGCGTCCTGATCTTCGAAGAGAAAATCAGAAAGTTGGCTTTGCTCCTAGCGGAGAAGGCTATTGAGTGCAAGGAGATTGTATGTCTCGGAAGAACACATGGACAGGCTGCTTTACCCACCACTTATGGTTTCAGATTTGCTGTTTGGGCTTCGGAGGTTGCAAGGCATTACGTAAGGCTCAGACAGATGAAGGAGAGGCTTTTGGTTGGAAAGATGAGCGGAGCGGTTGGAACCCAGGCTGCTTTTGGAAAAGACGGTTTCGAAATAGAAAATGAAGTAATGAGGTTATTGAACCTGAAGCCGGCAATTATATCGACGCAGGTAATACCCAGAGATATTTATTGTGAGTATATTGAATTTCTCGCAAATTTGGCAACTACTTTGGAGAAAATCGCTCTTAATATAAGAATTCTTCAAAGAGCAGAAGTTGCCGAGCTGATGGAGAAATTTGAGGCAAAACAAGTTGGAAGTTCTACAATGCCGCATAAGAGAAATCCTATCGACAGCGAAAACGTTTGCGGTCTTGCGAGGGTGGTACGTGGTTTCGTAGAGCCGCAGCATCAGTCTGCTATACTGTGGGAAGAGAGAGATCTTACTAACTCTTCGGCAGAAAGAATAACTCTAGTGGAAGCCACGATTCTGGCTGACCACATATTAACCAAGCTTATCAAGATCGTTTCAGGTATTGGAATAGATCTTGAAAACGTTAAAAAGAATCTAGAGGCTCAGAGGGGACTGAATCTCAGTGAAGCGGTGATGATAGAGCTGACCAAGAGGGGTGTTGACAGGCAGGAAGCACACGAAATTCTGAGAGTAGCATCCCTGAGGGCATACGCAAATAAAAGTTCGTTGCTGGAAGAACTTTTGAAAGAAGAGCGGGTTCTTAGATATTTAGAAAAAGAGGAGCTTGCTGAGCTTTTAAAGCCTGAGAAATACTTGGGAACGGCTTTGGAGAGGGTCGAAAAAGTAGTGGAATGGGTGAAAAGAACGGTTAATGAAGGCTGAGGAAAGGATCTTGTCTCTTTTGGAGGCTTCGAAGAATAGAGGAGAACTTCAGAGCGAAATAGCGAGGAAACTAAATTTGTCAAAGTCTACAGTTTCTGAAATTCTATCGTTTCTGGAAGAAAAAAAGGCTGTGATTAGGGCGGAGATCTCTCCAAAGTCATACAGGGTCTGGCTCACAAAGTACTATCCCCAGCCTATCCCGGGAGTTATGAGGATTGGCGTTCTGAAGGCGAGTGAATATGTAAGGGTTGTTTCTGCCGGAAAAAAGGTCGGTGCAATCTTTAGAATTTACAGAAATGGTATAGAAGCGACAAAGGATCTGGTTCAAGGAGTAATAGATGTTGTTGCGAGTCCCCTAATTACTCAAGCCTTTTTTGGTGTTCTGATGAAAAATATAAAAATTTTCAGGGCCGTTGCAATGAACGGAAGCGGTGTAGCTTTTTCCGTTGGAAAAGGCTTTGGTTGTTCGGAGTTCTCAACGATGGAGAGAATACTGAAAAAGTTTATGAAGGCTAAGGGTATACATGAAAGGATAAAATTTTTCGATTCGCCGGAGGACATGATTGCAGAGCTTCCCAATCTATACGGAATAGCTATATGGGAACCATATCTTTCCATGCTGGAATCAGTGGAACACTTTGACTCTGTTCTCGGTGATTTTGTATGTTGTTCACTTGCGGTGAACGACGAGTTTTTGGAGGTTAACAGAGTCCTTTTTGACGAATTCCTTGAAAAATATGATAATTCCAGCCCGAAAGAAGGAGTCGAACCTCTAGCTGTGCTTACGGGCTTTTCCGAGGATCTAGTAGCAAAGTCTCTTTCGAGCTATGAATTTGATGTTGGCTTTGAGGAACTTAAAAAAGATATCGAAGAGCTAAGATTTGGCGGAATTGAAGAAATCCTTAGCTTTTATTAGGTCACTGAGCTTTAAGACGCTCTCGAACTCGAGCCCGGATTCTTCCCTGTCAACAACAGCAACGATCGTTACGACCTCTCCTCCTTTTTTCTTAACCCTCTCAGCAACGGAAAGAGCCGACTTACCTGTAGTGATCACGTCTTCTACCACTGCAACTCTCTCACCACCCTTGATCTCTCCGATCATGTCCCCGCCAAGTCCATAGCTTTTCTGTTCCTTTCTGAAGATTATGAGGGGCTTTTTTGTTTTTAAAGAAACCGCGGTCGCAATTGGAACCCCTCCAAGTTCGATGCAGGCAATTTTGTCGAATTCATATTTCTTTAGAATTTCTGCTATTCCGTCTGAGATCAGATCTAGTATATCTGGATAGGTTATTGCGAGCTTTATGTCCACGTAAACATTGCTTCTTTTACCTGAAGACAAGACGAAATCGCCAAACTTTAGTGCTCCGACCTCAATTAATCTTTTCACGAGCTTCACCAGGGCACCTCCTTAAGGTTGAGTTTGAAGGCTAGGTAGTTCACGGAAAGATGTAGTATTGGAGTTATTATTATTGCTATTGCTATTTCAGTTACCCCAAATATTTCCCAGAAGGCTTTTGTAAGGCTTGCAAATGCCAATGCAAATAAAAGGAAGGTGAGCTGGTCGACAACAGGAAAACTTCTGCCCCTCTCGAATCCAAATCTCCGTTTCAAAAAGCTTCCCGCTGCATCTCCCACCATGGATCCGAGGGAAAAGGCAAGCACAAGCCAGAAAAATTCGTTGTAGGGTAATGAAGATAGTATTCTAACACCTGCATATGTTTCTATCACTCTTTGTATGTTTGCTGTCAGAATACCACCGAGAATGCCACCAAAAAAGCCTGAAAAAGTTTTACCGTCTCCTAATATCCTTTTGCCATCTAAGAATTTTTTACCGAAATCCATCGGTTGAAGTCCTCCGAGGATAACAGCAAAATTGTTGGGAGTATATGCTGGCAACAGAACCCATATCACCTTTAGCAGAACCTCAAACATTGCAAGCACCCTGCCAGTCGCAATTTTTGCATGCGAAATTCTTCCACTCTTCGATCATTTCCGGGATTTTCTTTTTTATATCATTCCAGCTGATCCTTTTACCAACCTGTAAACCTAATTTTTTCAGCGCGAATTCGTCTAGCATTCTGACTTCTTTCTCGGAATTAGCAGAATAGTTGCAGAAACCTTTATTGTATGGACAGGCCTTGCATACATCATCTATACCATCGATTATTTCCACCAGAGAAATGTTATCCATAATCCGTATTAGATTATCCCGAAACTTTTCATCAAAATCATATCCTTTGAAGAAGTGAAGGCATATCAAATGATGGCCTCTTAATCTGTGCATGCTCAGATTATTTGGACAGTTAAAAAAATCTTCGTCAATCTAATTCGATATCTCCGTGCTTCTTGATGTAATTTACAAGCCCACCCTCGTTTAAAATCTTTATCATAATCTCTGGCAGACTTTTAGCTCTTATTTCTCCTCTCGGTGTGTATATTGTTCCTTTAGATAGATCCACTTCTATTTCTTCTCCATCCTTTATCTCGTCGGTTGGAGCGATGAGGAGAGGAAGTCCGATGTTAATAGCATTTCGGTAAAATATTCTTGCAAATGATTTTGCAATCACCGCGCTAACACCAGCAATCTTTAAGGCCAAAGGTGCGTGTTCTCTGCTGCTCCCCATTCCAAAGTTTTTACCTGCAACTATAAAGTCCCCTGGCTTGAATTTTTTCATAAAATCTGGATCAGCATCCTCCATTATGTGCTTTGCGAGTTCTGGCATGTTGCTGCGCAGATGGTAGTATCTACCCGGTGTTATGTGATCAGTGGAGATGTCATCCCCGAATTTCCAGGCCCTCCCTTTAAGCTTCATAATTACACTGAGGGTACTAAGTTCCTTTTGATATAAACACAGGCACCTCGCTCATTCTAACGACTGGATCGGATACACTTCCTCCAATGAGCGATCTAGGCAAGCTTACCCCTCTTGAGCCCACGAATATAGTAGTGGCGTTAATCTCTATTTGTTTTGATATTATGACCTTTGATGGGATACCAGAGGCTTTTAAGGCAGTAACCTTTAGTCCCTTTGCTTTCAGTTCATCGGTTACGGCATCCAAGTCTCCCTTTTTTGTCTTTTCCCCATCATCCACATATAGCAAGACTATCTCGCCATTTGTCCTTTTTGAAATCTCGCTGGCATATTCGAGCGCCTTCTGAGAGTACTTGGAGAAATCATACGCTACAAGGATTTTCCTGAAGAGGTAATCACACGGTTTATAGCACTTCACTCCACTTTCTAGTACCTCAGTTTTTGACTTGAAAACGTAGACCGGAATTTCTGATTTTCTTGCAACCCCTTCTGAAACACTTCCAAGTAGAATTTCCTTGAAGATACCTCTTCCTCTTGCTCCAATCGCTATGAAATCATAAGATTTAGAAAGCTTTAATATCTCATTGACGGGATTTCCAGTTGGGTAAGGCTTGATCGCCTTGGCTTTTAGGCCAGCCTTCTCGAGCTTTTCAAGAAGCTTTGGAAGCTCTTCTTCAGCTCTTTTCTCCTCAAGTTCTATGTATCTTCCTAAATCAAAACCTCCACTCACTGAGCTTAGTCTTGCAGTGTTCACTACGAAAAGAACGGCAACTTCCTTAACTCCAGCAGTTTTCAGGTCCTCCAAAAACTCAGTTACAATCATGCTGTAATTGGAGAAATCCGTAGGGAATAACATCTTTTCAAGCGAGACCATGTCTCCGCTCCAGTAGCAATGCTTATAAACATTTCGAAAAACGCAATGCCATGGAATTCAAAGTCGTCGTCTCAGATCCAAAAACAGGCAAGGCTTATCAGAAAACAGTTAGCGGAGCAAATGCGAACCGATTGATAGGGAAGCAGATAGGGGATGTGGTCAGCGGGACAATCCTTGATCTTCCGCCAGACTATGAACTCCAGATAACCGGGGGTTCAGACAAAGACGGTTTTCCGATGCGCCCGGATATGCCTGGTTCCGGCAGAAGGAAAATTTTGGTCTCTGGTGGAATCGGATTCAGACCAAAAGAGAGAGGGCTGAGAAAAAGAAAGATCATGAGGGGTAGAGTTATCTCAAAAGATATTCTTCAGATCAACATGAAGGTTGTAAAACATGGGAAAGTACCTCTTGAGGAGATCCTAAAGAAGTAGATGGCTCTTCTAGACCACAAGCATAGGGCTCGGATATTTTACAAATATTTTTCCAAGATATACGATTACATTAACCCTATCTTCTATTCGGACTTAATGCGAGAAAAAGTTGTTGAAATGGCAGAAATTGATAGAGAGGACTTGGTTTTGGAAGTGGGGTGTGGAACAGGGTTCACAACTTTGGGAATTGCAAAACGGGCTCTTCCAGAAAGAATTTTTTGTGTTGATCTAACTTTAGAGCAAATAAAAAAAGCAAAAAAGAAACTGAGTGCCAACTTCATACTCGGAGATGCAGAAAACTTACCCTTCAAAGATAGAACATTTGATGCCGCAATTTCAGCGGGAAGCATAGAATACTGGCCAAATCCACTGAAGGGCATTTCTGAGATGGTAAGGGTTACAAAAAGCGGTGGGAAGGTAGTAATACTTGCACCGCGAAAACCGAACAATATTCTGGTGAGAAAGTTTGCGGAATCCATTATGCTATTTCCCTCAACAGAAGAATGCATTGATTGGTTCAAAAAAGCAGGGCTAAAAAATATTGAGTATGTTGAAATGGGGCCATACAGGTTCTGGAGTAAGCTCGTGGTGATAATTTCGGGAGAAGTGCCTTGAAACTGCACATTGAACTTCGGGGGATTATCTGTTCTATTTTGAAATTATGAATTTGCGATTCGCTCAAAAACACACAAATTTAAAAAACCCTGGAAAATTTCAAGGGGGGTTAAAGTTTGAAGAACCTGAAATCTGCTTTGCTCGGGATTCTGGTAAGCCTGATAACGACTTTGGTCATATTCAAGGTTACTGAATCAAATTTAACCTGGGAAGTTCTGAGCAAGGTGAATTTTGTACTTTTGGTGCTTACATTTCTTTTTCAGGCTGTATTCTGGCTAATTTGGGCTTTAAGGCTCAGTATGATCTCAAGATATCTTGGGTTCCATTTACCTTTTTTGGACTCAATTCAAATCACCCTGAACAGCATGTTTTTCGCAGCAATAACCCCCTCCTCTGCAGGCGGCGAACTTGTGAGAGTAAAAATGCTCTCTGACCGTGGTATGGCTCTGGGAGAAAGCACTTTTGTTGTTATCGCCGAAAGAGTTCTTGACTCGCTTTTCTTCATATTTGCGCTTCCCATTTTTTTGATCTTCACAGGATTCGCAACTGATCTCGGATACAGGGTTGCAGTTGTTTTTCTTGTGATATTTCTTGTCTCCCTATACATTCTCTACGAGATCCTGAAAAATGAGGAAAATTTAAAAAAATATGCTGGGTGGTTAACCAAGATTTTTAAGCGAAGAAAAATTGTAGAGAAGTTTGAAAACGAACTGATAAATCTAAGAAAAGGCGCACTGAAGTTGATTTCCGCTCCGGTTTACTTGGTTATTTTATTTACTTTAACGGCCTTGATGTGGACTGCAGTTTTCCTTATTCCGTCTATAATTCTACTCTCATTTGGCCAGGATCCTCATTTTCTGCCGTCTTATACTGCCCAGCTGATAATTATCATTGTATCTCTCATTCCTCTAACGCCTGGCAGCAGCGGAATTGTGGAGAGCAGTATGGTCTATCTGTACTCCAATTTCGTAGATTTGAGTGTTTTGGGTACTCTTGTAGCGGTCTGGAGATTTATAACCTACCACCTGAACATAATAGTGGGAGCCATTTCGGTTAACTCTAGCGCATTAAAAAAATTTTTCAAATAACATATTCATCTTCATCTAAACCTAAGCTTATATCTTGGAGCATTTTAGAGGCCAGACCCAAAAGAACCTTATCATCTCCAACAAGCTCTCTTATGAGCATAAGAGATGTGGACTCCTTTAATTCAACGCTCTTTAAATCTTCTAACAACTTCAGAAGCTTCATTGTGAGTTTGTAAATTTCAGCGAGCTTTACACTGTCTTCTCCTTCAACAACTTCCTCTTCCTCTTCATCCAAAAAATTAAACTCGTCCATGGATAATTTAAAGGAAGGATCAGGATTTAAAGCTTTCCGTAATCATGCGGACCAGATCTTAAGTTGAGATCTTATCGATTTTTGTAAATTATGTCTCGGCAGAACAGGAGTTTTGGATTTTTTACGATTTTAGTAAAACTTTAATATTCTTTCAAGAACTTAAAGCAATGGCAACAGGCATCGTCTTTCATCCGGTTTATCTCGAGCACGAACAGAGTCCAACTCATCCTGAGAGAAAGGAGAGGTTAGCCTATACGATCGATCAGCTTAAAGAGGAGGGGATATTCGATTCTCCAGAAATAAAAATCCTTGAACCTGTACCAGCAACAATTGAAGATGTAATTGAAGTTCACACGAGAGAATATATCGAATTTCTCAGAGAGGAGAGCAAGAGAGGCGGTGTAATAGATATGGATACGAACATCCCTGTGGGGGTATTTGAGAAAGCCTTACTAGCAGCTGGTGGGGCAATAAGGGGCGCTAAAGCAGTGCTTGAAGGCGAAGTGGATAATGCCTTTGCAATGGTTCGACCGCCGGGCCACCATGCTAAACCTCATATCGGTGCAGGATTCTGTTACATAAACAATATTGCAGTTATGGTTAAATGGTTGCTGAAAAGAGGGCTGAAAAGGATTCTGATTCTCGACTGGGATGCTCATCACGGTGACGGGACACAGGAAGTATTTTACAGCGATAATCGGGTTTTGTTCATATCAACGCATCAAATACCCCTCTATCCTGGCACAGGTCATCCTCAGGAATGTGGGGAAGGCGAGGGAGTGGGATATACAGTGAACATTCCGCTGCCACCGGGAACAGGGGATGAAGGTTATAGGATGGTTATTGAAGAGATAATAGAGCCTCTAACACTCGAATTTGAGCCCGAATTCATTGCGATCTCCGCAGGACTGGATGCCCACTTCACGGATCAGCTAACAGGCCTAGCTTTAACTGCGAAAGGATATGCGGAGATGTTCAGATGGTGTGTGGACATTGCGGAGGAAATATGCAACGGCAGAATCGTTGCAACACTTGAGGGCGGTTACAGTGTGGAGGCGGCGTTGCCTTATACAAATCTGGCAATAATCTCCGCTATGGCTGGTTTTGATATTTCAGCTATAAGGGAGCCCGAGAACTATCTTGCGGAGCTCTTGTGGAGAAGGAAAGCTGCGGCGATACCCAAGCTCAAGGCGAATATCGAAGAAGTTAAGGAAGTTCATTCAAGGTTCTGGAAGTGCTTCAGTTAGCATCTATTTTTCAAATAAAAATGCATTTCGGTGACAGAATGGATTTGGATGAACTGAGAGAACTTCAGCTTGAGATTGCCCGGAAAGTGGATTTGAAGGACAGGTATAGCTTTTCTGAGATAAAATATGTAATCGGGGTTGATCAAACCTTTTTGGGTGAAAAGATAATTTCCTGCGCCGTTAAATTCAAATTTCCAGACCTTGAAGAGGTCGATAGGAATTTTTCAGTGGATAGAGTCACGTTTCCGTACATTCCGGGATACCTAATGTTTCGTGAAGGGGATCCAGCTGTTAAAGCTGTTGAAAAGCTGATTTCGGATAAGACGGTTATAATCGTTGATGGTAGTGGCATTGCTCATCCCAGGAAGTGCGGACTTGCAACTTATATCGCGATCAAAACAAACACTCCATCGATAGGTGTGACCAAAAAGAGGCTTTTTGGCGAAATTGAAGGGGAGGGGGAGATGAGGGTCATAAGGGATGCTGGAAGAGTAATAGGCTACGCTTTGACGGGGTGCAAAAATTGCAGGGAGATTTTTATTTCTCCAGGTAGCTTTATTTCCCCGGAAACGGCTTTGGAAGTAATAAGAGTCTGCATGAGGGGTAAACTGCCGCTTCCGATTAAGATTGCGCACGAATTCGGCCAACAATTAAAGAAATCAATTAGTTAGGTTACCATGCAGTAAAGTGTGTTACTTCAACAACTTCGGCTTCTATTGCTTCGAGCAAGTCTCCTGTTTTTATCTGGATTATCCTTCCTACTCCTTTTGGATTCAGCCTCAATCTTACTACAGCCATTTCGCTTTCCTCGATGTAGTGCGGGGAGGAGTAGAACATGGACTGATGAACGACCTCTTTTCCGCTAACTTCGGCGATTACACCGCTAACGCCTCTGTCCAGATCTCTTATTTTTGAGTAAGTAAGAAATACGCAGTCTCCAATATTTACCTTAAGTGCTGTGGCAACGTTGTGCGCACTTCTAAGTTCGATCGTTCTTATGTTCCTTCTAATTATGTCCTCAATAATACCCTTCGCAATACCGCTCAGCACGTAGCATCTCATTTTCTCACCTATACATCGGGAACTCCTCCTTTTTTACTTCTTCCACCGCCTGTTCGGCGAGCTTTTGCATTTGTGCCTCGATGAATTCCGCTTCCTGAAGCAGTTTGTCGACATTTACGTTCCATCCCAGTATCTTATTCAGTGCCCTAATCAGATTTGCCGAAGCTCTTGGATCCGGATTGAAGCCAGAAGTTTCGCCCAGCAGAGCTATTCCAGGGAATTTTACTGCGACACATTCATTCATTATACTTCCCGCAACACCCGAAATTGTTCCCGTCCTGAATATCTCAACATGGTCCTTTATTTCGGCAAGCAGTTCCTTGTGGCTGACGGCACCAAAGACTCTTTTCTTGTCTTCAAAAGTTGCTATCCCTGCAAGTGAGAAAATTCTGTGTGCTTTGACCTCGATGGCCCAATCAACTATAACTCTGCTAATCTCGTAGGCTATTTGCGGAATAATTGGAACGTCGGAATGAATGAGGATAAAGTTCAGTTCCTGGGACTGGTATATCCTTATTGGCGGAAGGACAACTCCTTCATAAAGAGTTGCAACTGGAGGCAGCATCTTTGATTCCAGTATCCCCAAATTTTCAAGCTGCAGTTCTGTAATGAAGTAACCTGTAGCGATTGTACCTACAAGACCGATTCCCGGAAAGCTTGTTAAGATTACAGGATTTTTTAGCGACGGTTTCTCGGCAACAATCTCAACATCCGCGTTGTTATCCATGAACTGTGTTTGACTTAAAATATTTCAAATTTCTCATCAATTGGGAAAAAGAAAGGGACCAGTTTTCTGGGCACCTAAAATTATTCAAAAATCTATAAGGGTTTAACGCTTACAGAATACTTTGCCCCGTCGACGATGACCTCAAAGCTGCCCGAAACTTTCTGTGCAGCTGGCGGGAAAGGTTCCTCTTTTGTTTGTCTCATCAGGAACTGCAGCCCGGTCTGAGGGAAGAGGGCATAGATCAGCACGTTTTCATCTGTAGCATCTATTCCCTTTTCTTCGAGTTCCTTTTTCCTCTTCTCGAACTCTGGCTCAAGAAGATCGGCAGGTCTGCAATCTATTGGTTTTTCTTCTCCGAGGATTTTTCTGATTATCTCTGGTTTTATCGGGGCAGGAGTTCTCCCGTACATACCCTTCACAAGATCTCTGGTTTCCTTGGTCACAACTTTATACCTCTCCCCCATGAGCACGTTCAGCACGGCTTGAACCCCTACGATCTGGCTTGTTGGTGTGACTAGAGGAGGATAGCCCAGGTCCTCCCTAACTCGTGGAACCTCTTTCAGCACTTCGGGCAGTTTGTCCAATGCGTTCTGCTCCTTCAGCTGTGCGATCATGTTGGAGAACATTCCTCCGGGGATCTGATAGACTAAGACATTTGTGTCTGGAATCGTTGAAAGAGGATCGAGGTATCCGGCGTATTTTTCTCTGAGCTTCATGAAGTACTCTCTGACTTCCAGCAGCACATCCAGCTTAACGCCAGTTTTATACCCGAGCTCTTCCAGTGCAAATACCATACTCTCCGTCGGAGGATGAGACGTCCCGCAGGCAAGTGGTGACATGCACGTATCGATGATATCCGCTCCGGCTTCTACAGCTTTAAGAAGACTCATTGAGGCCATTCCACTTGTGTAGTGGGAATGGACATTTATCGGCAATCTTGTCTCTTTTTTCAGAGCCCTGACGAGTTCGCTTGCAATCTTCGGGGAAAGCAACCCAGCCATATCCTTGATGCATATTGAATCCACTTCAAACTCGGCCAGCTGCTTCGCGATTTCGACATATTTCTCAATCGTGTGCACCGGAGAGATCGTGTAGCATATTGTACCCTGAATGTGATTTGCTCCGTATTTCTTTGCAAACTTTATTGGAGCTAGAAGGTTTCTTATGTCGTTAAGAGCATCAAAGATTCTGAAAACATCCAGTCCATTTTCTATTGTCTTTTTTATGAACTTTTCAACGATATCATCTGGGTAATTTCGATAACCTACAAGGTTCTGCCCACGCAAAAGCATCTGGAGAAGCGTATTCTTTACTCTCTTTCTGATCTCTCTAAGCCTCTCCCATGGATTTTCGTTCAGAAATCGATGGCATACATCGAAAGTTGCTCCTCCCCAAACCTCAAAGGAGTAAATACCTGCAGAATCGAACTTCTCAAGAATCGGAAGCATATCTCTTGTCCTCATCCTCGTTGCAAACAGTGATTGATGCCCATCTCTAAGCGTGAGATCCACTATCTTAACCATGGCTTCGATTTTGGTTCGAATATAATAAAATTTCGTCTCTTATTCTATATTCTGAAAGGATTAATAGTGTGAACTACCCCTCGCTCACGCAAGGGATTTCTTTTAGCCTTGCCTCACTCGTTTTCGATGAGTAAATGCGGAATTTGTTGCTAGTTATCATTTCTTACCATCTTGTTTTTCATTGAAACTATGCAAAGTTTTACTCCCGCACTTGCTGCTGCATCCCCCCTTTCGGAAGGGGACTTAGCAGCAACGGTAAGTTAAAAGTTTAGATCTTTTTCCTCTTCAATGCAGTGATCACTGCGTGGCAATTGCATGCAGTAGCCAGAACAACTTTTTCTTTTTCTTTTGCCTTTCTCACACTCTCAAGAAAATCAGATCCTTTTATAGCCCCCAAACCTGGTGCAATCTGGTGGCTTATGAGAACTATTGCTTCAGGAGACGCAAACCTTATGATTTCATACATGGGACACGGTCTTTTTATTCTGCTTACAGGGCAAATCTCAGGCGAGGTGCAGTTCTCGATGCAGGTATTATCCCTGTTGTAGCTCAGGACGATGCCACCCTTTCCCACCGAGACCACCAGCCTTGGTGGAATCCCCGAAAGAATGCAGTCGACAACCTCGTACCAAGGCTCAAAGTAGTCTTTTACGGCTTCTGCAACCACATGAACAGAAGCTGTTGGGAATATCCACTCTGGATTAACTCTTTCAGCGATCTCAGCAAGCTTTTCTGCCCCCGCAACATTTACTTTAATGCCTAGTTTTTTGGATGCTTCGCAATTGGGGTTACGGTCTAAGATAATGAAGTCCCTTCCCAGGCTAATCAGATATTCGGCTGCTTTAAGCCCGAACTTTCCCCCACCTACAATTATGTCCATTTTCAAACCCCGAATGGATTTTTAGCCACCTTTATTCTCTTACCCTCAAACTCTATTTCCTCTATTATGCGTTCACCGAGCAATTCCTCAATTTTCTCTGGATCCTTTAGGCTTAAAACCTCGAAAGCCGGGATGTCTGCAGCTCTGAGAAGTTTGATTGCCTCCTCGGTGCTCATCTTCTCCAGCCTGGAACCGATGAGTTTCTTAACTTCCTCGTATTTTTCAAAGCTCTCGATCAAGGTCATCCTGAAATCAAATCCGAGTGCCTTGCAAAGTCTTTCCCAGAAATGCTCTTCGGAAACGATCCCCAGAGTTATGAAACCATCCGAAGTTCTGTAAATATTGTATGCAGGATTTTTTGCAAAAACAGGAAGAATTCCGAATCCGTTGAGAATCGAAGTTGTGTGAATTGGGACTGAGAAAAATGCAGATTTAAGCATGCTTATATCAATGAATTTTCCTTTTCCTGTCCTTTCTCTCTCTATCAAGGCAGAAAGAATGGCTATTACGGCAAATACTGCGGAAGAGAAATCTGCAATCTGTAAGTTCGGATCTACCAGCTCTCCTTTGCCGCTAATTTCTAAGATGCCAAGGAGTCCCAGAACGTTCAGATCATGAGCCGGATACTGTGATAGCTTGGATTTCTGACCAAAAGCAGAAATGGAACAGTATATTATTTTTGGATTGATTTTAGAAACCGAATCGTAGTCTATTCCGAGTCTTTTCGCCACTCCGGGCCTGTAACCCTCTACAATCACGTCTGCATCCCTTGACAATGATAGAAATCGTTCCTTATCCCCTTCATCCTTTAAATCAAGCGTTATGAATTTTTTTCCCTCGTTGAAAATGGCGAAGACCTCTGAAAGGGCCCTTGCTGGATCTCCGGAGGGAGGTTCTATTTTTATCACTTCTGCTCCCAAAAGCCCGAGTATTCTCGTACA
Organism: uncultured archaeon; assembly: GCA_964433405.1. GTDB lineage: Archaea > Halobacteriota > Archaeoglobi > Archaeoglobales > Archaeoglobaceae > WYZ-LMO2. The sequence goes on from CAYSRI010000007.1 coordinate 15,252, forward strand.
GAAGGGACCTGGGTAGAAGTTTGCAAGTTCAAGAACCTTGACACGCAGCATAGCTAAGGGATGAGGATAATTTTTAAATTTTTATTAGGTCCTTAACGATTCTTTCCGCAATCGAGTACGGATCCTTGCCATTTAGAAGCAGTTTATCGTATCTTTTCATTATCTCAGCTCTTATCTCTTCCATTGCAAGTTCCAATGCCATTATCCTTGTTTTTTCAGCTCTTTTAATCTCCAAAGCACCGCTCCTCTTTAAAAATTCGAAATGCTCAGTTATTGCGTCTGCAAGTTCTTTTACTCCTATGCCTTTAGTTGCTACCGTTTTTATCACCCTCTTTCTCCACTGCAAACCCCTGGTCGGATCTTTTTGGGTGAGTTCGGAAGATTCATCCAGAGAGAGCATAAATTTGAGCCATCTTTCCACATTGTCAGCGCCCTCAATATCTGCCTTATTTATCACAAATATATCCCCTATTTCGAGGATTCCAGCCTTGTTTACTTGAACATCATCTCCTGTTTCAGGCATCAGAACCACAATTGCAGTGTCTGCAACCTCGAGTATCCCTACCTCACCCTGTCCTGCTCCCACGCTTTCGACAAGAATTACTTCGTATCCAGCAGCATCGAGCAACTTTACCACGTCTCCAGTCTTTTTAGCAATTCCCCCAAGTCTGCCACGAGAACCCATACTCCTGAAGAAAACCTTTTCATCAGTCCAGAGGTTCTTATCGACGTCGGCTCCGTCCAAGCGCACTCTGTCTCCGAGCAGAGCCCCACCGGTGAAAGGCGAGCTAGGATCGACGGCTACAACTCCAACACTCTTTCCCCTTTTTCTGAATTCTTCAACGAGCTTGCTTACCAGAGTGCTCTTTCCAGTGCCTGGAAAACCGGTTATTCCAACCACCTGTGCATTGCCCGTTTTATCATAAATTTGCCGCAGTATCTCTTTTGCCAATGGATGCTCGTTCTCAACGTAGCTTATAGCTTTTGCAAGAATCCTTCGATTTCCACCTTTTATTCCCTCAACGAAGTCAGCAGCATTCATATCCTATCTCTTCCCTTTTCTGCGATCTTCTCCCTTATGAATTTAATTATTTCCGAAACCGGTGTTCCCGGAATGAATACAGCATCAACTCCGCAGGCCTTTAGCTTCGGGATATCTTCCTCAGGTATAGTTCCCCCAACTATCACGACTATTTCCCTTGGGTTACCTCCGTATTCGGTTATGAACTCCAGAACCCTTGGTACAAGTGGAATGTGTGCTCCGCTAAGTATGCTGATTCCAAGAACATCGACGTCCTCATCGATAACGGCTCTGGCTACTTCCTGGGGTGTTCTGTGCAGTCCGGTGTAAATGACTTCGAAGCCCGCATCTCTCAGAAATCTGGCGATAATCTTTGCTCCCCTGTCATGACCGTCCAGCCCGAGCTTTGCAATCAAAACTCTGATCTTTTCCATTGCTACCACCTAAATTATTATCGGTTTTCTATAGGTGCCGTATACCTGCTTCAGAACCCCCATGATCTCCCCAATCGTTGCGTAACTCTTTACTGCCTCGAAAATTGCAGGCATCAGATTTTCTCCGCTTTCAGCGCAGTTTTTAATCCACTTTAGATTGTCCATTACTGCCTGATTATCCCTTTCTGATTTGACCTTTCTCAGCCTTTCGATTTGCTTCTTCTGAATTTCTGGGTCTACTCTAAGCAGAGGTATTCTTAGCTGCTCATCAATTCTGAACTTGTTCACACCAACAATAACTCTCCTTCCCTCCTCGTATTCTCTCTGATATTTCGCAGAGGTATCTGATATTTCCTTTACAAAGAAACCGTTTTCAATTCCCCTTAAAACCCCTCTTAGTACGCTTCCTTTTCCCATCTCTTTTATTTTTTCAATATAGTCCCATGCAAGTCTTTCGATCTTGTCCGTGAGCCACTCAACGTAATAGCTGCCTCCTAGGGGGTCAACCACATTTGTCACTCCGCTTTCGTATGCTATTATCTGCTGGGTTCTGAGAGCGACTCTCACAGCTTCATCGCTCGGCAAGGCCCAGGCTTCGTCGAAGCTGTTTGTATGCAGACTCTGACAGCCTCCAAGAACGGCGGCAAGGGCCTGAAGTGCAACTCGAACGATGTTGTTGAGAGGTTGCTGGGCCGTGAGCGAGCAGCCAGCGGTCTGGACGTGGAACTTCATCCACCAGGATCTCGGGTTTTTTGCCCCATAATCTTTCATAATCTTTGCCCACATTCTCCTGGCAGCTCTGAACTTTGCAATCTCTTCAAAGAAATCGTTGTGGCAGTTGAAAAAGAAGCTGAGCTGCGGGGCCAGTCTGTCAATATCGATCCCTCTTTCAATCGCTGCCTCAACGTAGGCCATTCCATCTGCTATCGTGAATGCAAGTTCTTGTACCGCATTTGAGCCCGCTTCTCTTATGTGATAGCCTGAGATGCTTATCAGATTGAATTTTGGCACGCTCTCAATTCCCCATTCGAATATGTCCACAATGAGTTTCAGAGAAGGTTCAGGTGGAAGAACTATCGTGTTCTGTGCGTGAAACTCCTTTAGCATGTCGTTCTGAATTGTCCCTCTGATCTTTTCTCTCGGAACTTTCTGCATGTCTCCTATGGCCGTGTACATGGACAGGATTATTCCTGCAGGTGGATTGATTGTGAAAGAAGTTGAAACCCTGTCTAGCGGGATATCTTTGAATAGGACCTCGAAATCTTTCAGAGTGTCCACGGCCACACCACATTTTCCGACTTCTCCGTCTGCAAGAGGATCGTCGCTGTCCAGACCCATCAACGTAGGAAAGTCAAAAGCTGTGCTCAATCCAGTTTCACCTTCTTCGAGAAGCATTTTCCAGCGCCTGTTCGTGTCTTCAGCCGCTCCAAACCCGGAGAATAATCGCATGGTCCAGATTTTCCCGCGAAACATGTCCGGATAAATTCCCCTGGTGAACGGGAATTCCCCGGGATATCCAATATCTTTTAGGAAGTCTATGTGTGCAATATCTGAGGGATCGTAAATATCCCTGATCTCAATTCCCGAGAGAGTCTCAAACCTTCTGAGTTTTCTCTCATTTTTAGAAATCCATGGCTCCAAACATTCCTCTTCCCAATCTTTTTTCCTCTCTCTAATCCTTTCCAGAAACTCGCTCATCCAATCTATCTCTTTTTAACATTAATAAAATTTTTTGTAGTTGAGCTTCTATGAATTCGAGGGTTTGAAAACTGCTTCCACAGATCGAGATAGAATTGAAAGAAATCTAAATATCCCTGCTAGGTAATTCGAGGTTATCTTCCTCAGTTTTTCATCATCGGTCACCAAATTTGCTCCTTTCTTTGCATACATATCGGGATGCTTTGAGGTGCAAATTTGCTATCGTGCTACATCTTGGAGAAAGGAGTATCTTCTGGGAAACAGTTGGAGAACCGGAGAAAAAAGGCAGCAAAAACTTCACTCTGTAGGACTTAATTGACTCCAGAGGAGTTAAGATGAGCGGAGTCGGTATCTACCTTTTAACTTACCTTGTTGCTAAGTCTCCTTCCGAAGGTATACAGCACAGTAGGAGAGTAGGAATAAAATTTATATATCCGGTAAATAATAAGGTTAGAGATGCTGATTTGCTACAAGTTCCGCATTTATCCATCGAAAACGATTGAAGCAAGGCTAAAAGAACAGCTAGAGCTATGCAGATGGTTATACAACAAGATGCTCGATGAAATAAACAGAGCAAGAAAAGAAAATAGAAAGATAGACTGGAGAGGTACCCAAGCTCTAATCACAAAAGTGAACCAGGGGAGAGTTAAACCAAGAACTACATCCAAAAGATGCTCCAGTTGTGACCATACTGTAGAAGATCTGACACTAGAGGATAGATGGTTTACATGTCCTAGCTGCGGATGGGAAGCGGATAAAGACTACAATGCTTCCCTCAACATACCTGATGTGGGGCTGAGAGCCAAGGCGAAAAGCTCTTTTGTGAGCAAGGAGAATTGTAAATATAATACCTCAAAAAGGAGGAAGGTATTTGATGAGCCAGATGGACTGGAAGAAAATCTTGGATAAGACTCTTGCAGGGGTTTATATAATTGACAAGAATGGAAAATTCATTTATGTGAACGATATAGTGGAAAAAGCCACCCGTTATTCAAAGGAGGAGTTATACAAGATAGATGTTTTCAAACTAGTAATTCCAGAAGACTTAGAAAAGGCTAGGGAGTATTTGGATAGAACTATCAGGGGTGAAACGCTCTTTTATGAGATCAGATATCTGCGGAAGACGGGTGAAGTGAGGTGGATGTGGGGATTCTCTGCTCCGATCGAAATTGATGGTGAAATCTATGTCCTTGGAAACTGGATCGACGTTACAAGGGCCAAGAAAATGGAACATGAGCTCAGAGTTAGCGAGGAGTTCCACGGAGCTCTGATCGAGGAAAGTCTTGCTCCTGTTTATATTATTCAGAAGGGAAAGCTCGTTTACTTGAACAAAGCCGCCGAGGAGGTTGCAGGTTATTCGAAGGATGAGCTCATTGGTAGAGACCCCTCTTTTATAATCCATCCGGAAGACCGCGAGGAGGTTATGAGAAGATATTTTGAAAAAGAGAAAGGGCTGGGGGGAGTCGAAACCTACAGCTATAGAATTGTAAGAAAAGATGGTAGGGTCAGATGGATCACCATAAGGCCGGTGAGGATCACTTACAATGACGAGCCAGCGGTAGCCGCCACCGTACTCGACACGACAGAGATCAATGAACTGAATGAGGAACTAAAAAAGAGAGCTGAATATCTATCACTTTTGAACAGCATTCTGAGGCACGATATAGGAAATGCGCTGACTACGATCTCAGCAGCACTTGAACTGGATGATCCGAAGCTTAAATCCCTCGCAATGAAAAAGGTGGAATACATCAGGGACCTCATCGCAGATGTTAGGGAACTTGAGTCAGCCATTGGTGTTATGAAGCCAGTAAACCTTGTTGGAATAATTAGAGACGTCGCCAGTCGCTATAACGTGGAGGTAAAAGTTGAAGAAGAAGTTTTCGTTACCGCAAACGAAGGGCTGCGCTGCGTCATTGAGAACATAGTCATCAATGCATTTGTTCACGGTGGAGAAGGTGTAAAGGTAACCATTGAAGCTTTCAGAGACGGAAAATGGGCTGTTTGCAGGATCACAGATAACGGTAAGGGCATACCGGATGAGATAAAGCCGAGGATATTTGAGAAGGGATTTTCTACAGCCGGCGGTACAGGTATGGGGCTCTTTATTGCAAAACTGCTGGTGGAGGCTTACGGAGGTAAAATAGAGGTAAAGGACAACAAACCCTCTGGAGCAATTTTCGAGATTTGGCTACCGGTTTCAGAAGGTGTTAAATAAAAGATTTCACTTTCCCTGCCAGAAACCTCGAGATCACTATCCTCTGCGCCTCGCTCGTGCCTTCG
>CAYSRI010000008.1:0-1049 GCA_964433405.1 uncultured archaeon
TAGAAGTCGGAAAAATTATGTAGCATCTTTTTCCATTCATTGCCAGAAAAAGTGATATGGCAAGGCCGAATGAGGTCTTTCCTATCCCTGTAGGAGCCGTAAGCGTGAAGCTTTCACCACGAAAAATCCTTTTTGCCCACATTTTCTGAATATCTCTTGGTTCGCCTATACACTTTTTGAAAAACTCGATGAAAGGTTCCAAATCTCTATTTTCACAATAAGAAACATTTTTTACAGCACAAGACCTGGAATTTATTTCCTCAGGTGTTAGATCCCCTGCACAGACCGGGCATAGCTTTTCATAAATGATCTCCATGTGCATCCTAGGAAGAAAACATAGATAAATATCTTTTCTCAAACCTTATCTGTGATCCTGATTGTCGGTGGAGGTCCAGCGGGAAGTCTGAGCGCACTGCTTTTGGGAAAAGAGAATGACGTTCTGGTAGTTGAGGAACATCAGAGTTCCGGTTTTCCCGTCCAATGCGCTGGACTGATAAGCGACAGGTGTTTTGAGAGCTACAGTAAATACTGCCGGATAAAAAAGGCCTTGGAAAATGAAATAAAAGGCGCCTTCTTTTTTTCTCCATCAGGAGACTTTTTCTCCGCTCTTGGCAAAGCTTATGTCATCGAAAGGAAGTTTTTTGATGAAATGCTGTTTTTAAAGGCTTCTGAGGTTGCGAATGTTGTGCTGAAATCAAAGGTAAAATTCAATAGCTCAAAGCCAGTTGTAAATGGTAGAGAGGTGTCTGCCGATTACATAATAGGCGCTGATGGTGTAAACTCCGAAGTAGCCAAGGCCTTCGGTTTTAAAAGGCCTGAAATCTTGACTGCAGTTCAGATTGAAGCCAAATTTGAAGCTATTGATGAGAACTTTGTTGAGATCTATCTCGGAAGGGCCTACAGTGATTTCTTTGCCTACGCAGTCCCATTGGGAGACACTGCCAGAATCGGAGTGATCGCTAGATGCAACGCCATTCAGCACCTCAGGAACCTTCTAGAAAGACACCCTTCGGTTTCCAGAAGATTTAAAGGAAGCATTTTAGAGCTCA
>CAYSRI010000008.1:1059-2785 GCA_964433405.1 uncultured archaeon
CCTTAGAACTGGTAGAATTTGTAAAGGGGAATGTGGCCCTGATCGGCGATTCGGCTGGTATGGTCAAGCCCCATACGGGTGGAGGGCTTTACTACTTGCTGGTGGCAGCAGAGAAGCTGGCTGCTGCTTTTCCAAATTTGGAATCGTATCAAAGAGAATTTCTTAAGGAGATTGGAAGAGAGATCAAACTTGGTTACAGGATAAGAAGGATTTATAATCTTAGGGACTCGGAAATCGAGTCAATCGTCAAGGTTCTCAAAGACTTCGATTTTTCGGGTATCCATATGGATCGTCCTTCGACGATTCTCTCACCGAAGGTTTTTTTCAGAATTATGAGGATTCTGCTAAGCGATCTTTCCCTCATTAGGGTTGCCCTGAAAATCCTAGCCTAGAAACGCATTCCGCTTATCTCCTCTATCTCCGACTTCATTTTAATTGCTCTCTCCCTTGTCGCATCCGTAAACCATCTGAGCTGCGGATTTTCTGAATCGATCTTATCAAGCCTCTTGAGAAAGCTATCAAAGTCTCTGACTGTTGAACCAAAGGTTATATTGTCGGCAAAGCTCACGATCTTCTCCTCTATGCTTTCTGGAAGGTAATCCTTTTCAGGTAAACCCAGCTTTTTTGCCTCCTCTGCATTGATACCGGCACTGAAATGTCTTTCCGCAATTTTTACTATTCTCTCATCGAGTCCTTCCGACTTGAGAATTTCGGCAGACTTCAAAAAGTGCATGAATGGATCGTGCGTGATAGCTCTACCGATATCGTGCAGAAGCGCTCCGAGAAGTACGGCTTCCTTGTCCACCGTGTAGCCTCTTCTCTCCACACTTTCGGCAATCTTTAAGGCCAAATCTGCAACTGCAATGCAGTGCTTTCTGACGTTCTCGTCAAGCCTGTATTTTTCCCAGAGTTTTTCAACAATTTCAGGAACCTGCATAAACTATACCAAGACCGTTTTCTTGAAGTGCTCGGGCACAAACTCTTCAGCATTAATCCCTAAGGCCTTGCAGAAATTGTAGACCATTATGTAGCCTGCAAGATGAAAAGGGGCTTCTATTAGCTCTATATCTCTTTCCATACTTGCCATACATGGATAGGCACACTGATGCTGGTGAATCTCCTTGTAAAGTTCCTTTCTATCCTCTATCACAAAACCGCGCATCTTTTTTGCCACATAATACGCAGAACCGCATGGATCGCTCCTGATCACTTCAACGGCTTCTATTGCGTTGTTGTCCATTTTTACGAAAAATTCCGGCCTCCCCAGACCAAATTCGTTGCAGAACCTCTTCAAAATTTTACCTTCGGGTATAAGACTGCAGAAAGGCTTTGGAGACTCGAATTCAACACCTATATGCTCGCATTTCTCCTTTAGCTGCCTTCTTAGCCCCGGAGAGCACCATTTCTGATCACAGGCAGGTACTAATAGAGCCTTAAAATTACCGATTTTTGTAAGAGAGATTAGAATGTCTGGATGAACATTTATTGCGATTAAAACATCGCAGGAAAATTTCGGAACATGGTTTTCTGGATCTTCTATGTAAAGTCCCATCCTCGAGGGCTCTGGTAGTTCATGAACAAATGAGATTTGGGATGAGAAATCGTATTTTTTGCAGAAGTCACATCCATCTATCCCGCAAGCACCGAATCTGGGACAGAGTTCAGGAGTGGCAATATTGCACACGAATCTTTCTCCAAATTTTCCACTGAATATTATTCCGAGATC
>CAYSRI010000008.1:2830-4836 GCA_964433405.1 uncultured archaeon
GGCTTAAAAACTTTTACAAAAGATTTGGCTTAAAAGCCATGGCTTGGTGTTGAGTTTGACTTTAGCAAGGTGTTTGAGCAAACCCGTATCTTTGGATTGGACAAAAATTTTAAACCATTATAAGAAATGCGAGCATGCCGAAAGTTCTGGTCGGTAGTGTGGAAAACTACAGAAAAGTTGGTGATTTCATAGAAAGGGTTTATGAAATCTTCGGGTTCGAAAAATGCTCCTACCTGAAGCCAAATTTTCTTAAAGCCGTTGATCCAGAAAGCGGTTGTATCACCCATCCAGAGGTCATAAAGGCGATATTGAGATGCGCTAGAGATCACGGGCATGAGCTTACAGTTGTGGAAGGTGGTTTTTATAAGTATACGGCAAAAAAATGTTTCGAATCCTTTGGTTTATACAAGCTGGCCAGATGTGTGAACCTGAACGAGGACGATTTTGTAGAAGTAGATATTAACGGAAAAGCTCTGAAGAAGGTTAAGATGGCTAAAACAGCTCTGGATGCCAGAAACAGGTACATAAGCGTGCCAAAAATGAAGGTTCACCATAAAACAATCGTCACTTTGGGCATAAAGAATAACATGGGTTTTTTGAAAAAACCAGCAATCTACATGCATCCCAGGATCAGCCAAAAGCTGGTGGATCTCCTAAAATACACAAAGCCACCTTTAACAATCGTTGACGGAGTCATAGGCGGCAATAAGGACGAATCTAGAACAGTTCCACTGAATCACGGTGTCATGGTGGCCAGCGACGATGTTATAGCCTGCGATTTTGTTTGCGCGAAGCTAATGGGCTTCAATCCTAGAAAGATCAAACACATTCGTTTGGCTATGGAGAGCTTTGGAATCTCCGAAGATGACATCCAGATTGAGGGGGATTTGATCGTCAAGCGTTATTCTCTTTCCCTCTTTAACAGACTATTTGGTCGTTTTATCTAGAAATCCTTCCTTTAGACTAGATCGAAAGTATTTTATACGTTATTTAAAACTCTGTGCCATGAAACTTTTCGAACCGATTGAAATTGATGGAATGAGGGTAAAAAATCGCATATTAATGCCTGCAGCTGAGTTGAACTACCATACTCTTGAAGGGGGAGTTACAGAAAAAATGCTGGATTTTTACAGAGAACGAGCTAAGGGGGGTATTGGATTTGCAATTGTCGGGGTAGCTAAGATTGAACCTTACTTTTTTGGAGGGCTGGCCATTCACGATGACAAGTATATCCCCGAGCTCGCCAAATTAGCAGAGCTTTTTCACGAATACGATGTAAAATGCGCCGTACAGCTCTGGCATCCAGGAAGATACGAGATATCCTTTGATCCCGAAAGAACACCCGTTGCTCCGTCACCGATCCCACCTCCAATTTTCAGCAAGAGAACCCCGAGAGAGCTAACCAAAGAGGAAATTTTGAAGATCGAGGAAGAGTTTGCAGACGCGGCCCTTAGGGCCAAAAAAGCAGGATTCGATGCGGTAGAGCTGATCGGTTCTGCAGGATATCTCATTTCGCAGTTCTTCAGTCCCGCAACTAACAAAAGGACGGATGAATATGGTGGAAGCATTGAAAATAGAGCGAGATTCGCGGTTGAGATCATCCAGAGGATCAGAGAAAAGTGTGGAAAATTCCCTGTGATGATAAGAATACCCGGGGACGAGTTCATAGATGGCGGGAATACTGTTAGGGAAATGAAGGTCATTGCGAAAATTCTTGAAGATGCAGGAGTTTGTGCTATCAACGTCATGGCGGGCTGGCACGAATCTCGACGTCCCTTAACCACGATGCTCGTTCCAAGAGGGGGTTTTGCTTACCTCGGCGAGGAGATCAAAAAGGCCGTAAGCGTTCCAGTAATAATCGGACACAGAATAAACGACCCGCTTGTGGCGGAAAAAATTCTGCAGGAGGGCAAAGCTGACATGGTTGCTATGTTCAGGGCTTTGCTTGCTGATCCTGAATTCCCAAAAAAGGCAAAAGAGGGTAGATTGGATGAGATAAGACGCTG
>CAYSRI010000008.1:4846-10465 GCA_964433405.1 uncultured archaeon
CTGTGTAGCGTGCAATCAGGGATGTATGGACAGCGTGATGCAAGGGTTGCCTGTAACCTGTCTCGTGAATCCTGCGGCCGGAAGAGAAGCTGAACTTAGGAATTTGAGAGCTAAGAGGAGGAAGAAAGTTGTAATCGTTGGCGGAGGTCCGGGAGGTTGCACGGCCGCCGAATACCTTGCTAGAAAGGGACACGAAGTCGTTCTTTTCGAGAAAACTGAGAGACTTGGCGGCCAGCTAAACATCGCTTCTAACTCCCCGCTTGCCTATGAGTTTGCTGAAGTTGGAAAGTACTTCATGAATGTTTTGCCAAAGCTAGGGGTAAAAATTCACTACAAAACCACAGCAACAGCGGAAAAGGTGTTGGCAGAAAAACCAGACGTCGTTATTATCGCGGTCGGTGCAAGTCCCATAATTCCAAAGATCCCCGGGGTTGAAAATGCTGTCACCGCATTCGATGTGCTTAGTGGAAAGGCCGAGGTTGGGAAGAAGGTAGTCGTAATAGGCGGAGGCGGCGTTGGCTGCGACACTGCAGCCCATCTTGCAGACCGCTGTAAGGTTACACTCGTCGAGATGCTTCCTAAAGTAGGACAGGATATCGGAATAAGCACACGATGGACAGTTTTGCTCTACCTGAACCAGAAAGGGGTTGAAATCCTCACGGAAACAAAGGCTGTAGAGATAAAGAAGAATGCAGTGGTTGTTGAAACGCCCAAAGGCATTAGAGAGATAGAATGCGATACCGCAATCCTCGCAGTCGGAACAAGGCCAAATGATGGCCTTTATGACCAGCTTAATGGCAAAGTCCCAGAATTGTACAAGATCGGGGACTGTGTAAAACCAAGAAAGGCAATCGACGCAACTCACGAAGCATTCGATCTGGCGTTAAAGATCTGATTACTTTAAAACCATTTTTGTTTTCGAAAACCAGATCATGAGGTCGAGCTCGGATACGGTGATTTTATTTTCCAAAGCAATTTTTTGTAACTTGGTTTCTGCCTCGGCATATCTTTTTCTGGTCAGAGACCTGTGATCGTATCCAAGCCATCGCAAAATGTGTCGGTCGAGTATCGCCACGTTTTTTTCGCCTATATTTCTAAGAAGGTGGCTCGCCTCTTTTAATCCAATGCCGTAAAACTCTTCGACCAGTAAATCTCTGTCCCGCTCCCAATCAACCTTAAAGCTTGCAAACTTTTCAAGTGCATAGCAGATATAGTAAGCCTTTTTCCTGTAAAAACGAACTCCAGCATCCTTTAAAAGCTTCTCAAGTTTTTCTACATCGATTTTTGATAAATCCACGTTTTCAAGAGATTTCTGGAACTTGAGACCAGATTTTGCTGATGAGTTAGCGGTGGAGATACAGAATGCTAGTTCAGTTTCAATCGTTGCCTCGACTTCCAAATCCAAAAATGGTCTAAAGTCAAATTTAACGATTCCATCTTTTCCAAGTCTCTCAAACTCATCGATCCTCCTTTTTATGGCTTGTTGTGCGTAATCGGGAATCTCTGGAATCTTGGGTTCAGTCGAGCCTGAGATCCCTGACGAATACACCCTCTCCTTCCTCGACGTAGCCAACCCTCTTCGCTCCGAATTTTTCGACACAGGTTACGGATTCCTCAGGTACTATTATAAGGAAACCCATACCCATGTTATAAGTGCGGTACATCTCGAGTTCGTCAACGTTTCCCAGCTTCTGAATGAACCTGAATATTTCCTGTGGCTTAAGCGGCGAGTCTATAACGTATTTCACGTCCTTTCTGAGCCTTTTAAGCTTTCTGAAGGCTCCGCCAGTTATGTGGGCGAGACCGTGCACCTCGCAGTTCCTTATGATATCAAGAATCTCCATGTATATCCTGGTTGGAGTCAGCAACTCTTCCCCTATGGTCTTTTCACCGAATTTGTCAAAGTAGCTCAAACCATTGGCCTCGATCACTTTTCTAGCCAGAGTAAGCCCGTTGCAATGAATACCTGAACTCGGTAGTGCCATTATCACGTCTCCCGGCTTTACGTCTTTTCCAGTTATGATCCTGTCCTTCCTTACAACCCCCAATGCTGTTCCAGCCAGATCGAAGCCTTTAATCATATCAGGGAGAGTGGCCGTCTCTCCTCCAACCAGAGTTATGTTTGCAATTCTACAGCCCTCTTCAAGTCCCTTTGCTATTTCTGCGATAATCTCCTCGTCTATCTTCTGCATAGCAATGTAGTCCACCATTGCCAGAGGCTCGGCCCCTATCGCGAGCAAATCGTTGACATTAGCGGCCACGCAGTCTATTCCAAGCGTGTCGTATTTTTTCATTGCAATCCCTACCAGTATCTTTGTACCAACGCCATCTGTTGTGATAGCAATTCCAAACTCACCAACTTCGATTACTCCTGCGTAATGGGAAACCAGAATAGGTGCTCCAAAACCTGTTCTTTTAAATTTTACGATCCCTGTGAGAGTGCTTATGGCTCTGTTAGCCTTATCTATATCCACACCTGCCTTTGCGTAATCGAACTTCATGGCCTAAAAAAGTGAGAACTTTTTAAAAACTTATTCTATCAAGAGTATGGATCTGCTTAAGCTTATAGAACTCATGGAAGAAGAAGGCAAGAAAAGAAATGCCCCAGTATTTCTTCACAATTCTAGTCTTGAACCCTGGCAGATACTCATAGCAACGGTTTTGAGCGCACGAACCAGAGACGAACAAACCGCTAAAGCTTCTGAAAATCTTTTCTCTAAAGCTAAATCTCTTGATGAAATTGCAGAAATGGAGCTAGATGAGATAGAGAGGCTAATAAAGCCTGTGGGGTTTTATAAAGTTAAGGCTAAGAGAATAAAAGCAATAGCTGAGATTCTTAAGCGAAAAAAGTTTCCAGAAACTATAGAGGAACTTCTAGCGCTTCCAGGAGTTGGCAGAAAGACTGCAAACATAGTTCTGGCCTATATGGGAAAACCTGCGATTGCAGTTGATACGCATGTTCACAGAATCGCAAATAGACTGGGAATCGTGAACACGAAGAAACCGGAGCAAACGGAGGAAGAATTAAAGAAGATTTTTCCTATGGAGCTGTGGGGCAGGGTAAATTCTGCCTTTGTAGGGTTTGGCCAGACTGTATGTCTCCCAAGAAATCCGAACTGTGATGAGTGTCCATTGAGTGGATTTTGCAAGAGCTCAAACTCAAAGAAAAATTTTTAATTTTAATCTCAAAAATAAACCCATGAAAGTTGCGACCTTCAATGTCAATTCCATAAATTCGAGGCTGCACATCGTGATCCCATGGCTCAAAGAAAAAAAGCCTGATTTCTTCTGCATGCAGGAAACAAAGGTTGAGGACAGAAAATTTCCTGCAGCAGACTTTCACAGGTTGGGTTATCACGTTATTTTCAGGGGCAAAGGGGGCCAGAGCGGCGTTGCTCTTGCCTCTTTGCAGGAGCCTATCAGGTTTAGCTTCGGATTAAACGGAGAGGATGAAGACAGGCTTATATTTGCAGATTTCGGCTATCTGAAGATTATTAACGTCTATATTCCTCAAGGCTTCAGGATAGACAGTGAAAAGTATGCTTACAAGCTCAAATGGCTCGAAAATTTCTATCGGTGGCTTAAGGGATTGGATCTGAGCGATAGAATTCTGATCTGCGGGGATATGAACGTGGCACCGGAACCGATAGACGTGCATAGCCCAGAAAAGCTGAAAAACCACGTTTGCTTCCATGAGGACGCAAGGAGGGCTTACAAAAAGATACTGGATCTCGGATTCGTTGATCTTCTCAGAAAAATGCATCCCAATGAGAGAATCTATTCCTTTTACGATTATCGCGTTAAAGGAGCGATAGAGAAGGGATTAGGTTGGCGAGTAGACGCAATTCTGGCAACCAAACCACTGGCCGAGAAATGCATCTCTTGTGACGTGGATATAAAGCCAAGGCTGGCTGAGAAACCTTCAGACCATCTTCCCATCATCGCTGAATTCGAGAATCAGATTTAGAGTAGGCAAGCTTTAACTTACTGTTGCTGCTAAGTTCCCTCCCGAAATGGGACATAGCAGAGGAGGTGGGTTTATGAAAATAGAAACGGTAGCTGTTTTAGGCGCAGGAGAGATGGGGCACGGTATTGCGGAGAACTGTGCAATTGCAGGTTACGAGGTTTGGATGAGAGATCTGACAGATGAAGCTCTGAATCGGGCGATGGGAAGAATAAAAGAGAGTCTACTTAAACTACAGGCTAAGGGTACTATCAATGATGCTGAAGATATTTTGGATAGGATCAATCCAACTACTCAGCTAGAAAATGCAATTAAAGACGCCGATCTTTTAATAGAGGCAATTCCAGAGGTTCTCGAACAAAAGATCAGTCTTTTTTCTGAATGCGATAAAATTGCCAGTCATGAATGCATTTTTGCAACTAATACCTCGACGATGAGCATCACGCGGCTTTCAGAAGCTACCGAAAGAAAAGACAGGTTCATAGGTATGCACTTCTTCACACCTGTCGTTGTTATGGAACTGGTCGAACTCACAAAAGGAAAGTATACGAGTGAAGAAACCTTGAAGATCTGCGAGGAATTCGTCAAAACTTTGAAAAAGAGACCCATAGTCCTCAAAAAAGAAACTCCTGGGTTTATTGTCAATCGAGTGGTTGCACCAACGTCTGTCCTGAGGCTGTGTATATTGGAGAGAGGAATTGCAACTCCTGAGGAGGTCGATGCAACCTGCAGAAAAGCTGGATACGTCATCGGCCCCTTCGAACTCTGGGACTACATTGGTCTGGACGTTGTTTGCAATGCGATGAAGTACTATGCTAGGGAATTAAGTCCGGAATACGAGCCAAAATACCTCGAAAGGATGGTTAAGGAAGGAAAGTTAGGCAAAAAGAGCGGTATGGGATTCTACGACTGGAGCAGAAGGCCCAAAATCGATCTCAGTAAAGCCACGGATAGGGTTGACATTCGAGACTTTGTTTTTTTGGAAATCAACGAGTCAACAAAACTAGTTGAAATGGGTATTGCAGATCCAGAAACGATCGATTGGGCGGTTAAATTGGCCTATGGGCGGAATAAGGGACCATTTGAAATTGCCAGAGATTACTCGGATGACGAGATCTCCAGAAGATTGGAAGAACTTGCAAAGAAGTTTGAAAAGAGAATATTTGAACCAGCAGAAACGATTAGAAAGGGAAAGCTGAAAGAGCTGCTGAAAAATAAGAACTGGTAAAAATTTTTAAACTTAAAGCAAACTACGTGTAGGTGATCTAATGCCCGTATTATGGTTGAGCGATGTTGACAAGACGGATATTCCCGTAGTAGGAGGAAAAGCTGCAAATCTCGGTGAGCTTTTGAGACTGGAGATTCCAGTTCCTGATGGCTTTGTGGTTGACGCAAGAACTTTCAGGGATTTTATAAATAGAGCTAATTTGAAAAATAAAATTTACACGCTCCTTCAGAATCTTGACATTGAGAATACTGAGGAGCTGAACAGGATTTCCGAAGAAATAAGAAAAATGATCAGAGAGGCAGAAATGCCAGAGGAAATCGAAAAGGATATTAAAAAGGCCTACAAGGAGCTGGGAAATGGCAAGGAAGTTTACGTTGCAGTAAGAAGCTCAGCCACAGCAGAAGATCTCCCAGATGCAAGCTTTGCG
>CAYSRI010000008.1:10475-16044 GCA_964433405.1 uncultured archaeon
AGGTAAAGGAGTGCTGGGGTAGCCTTTTTACACCTAGAGCGATTTATTATCGAGTTCAGAAAGGCTTCAAGCACGAAAACGTCAGCATAGCAGTGCTAGTTCAGAAAATGGTGAACAGCGAGAAAAGCGGTGTTATGTTCACATCTCATCCTGTGACTGGCGAAAAGAAATGTATAATAGAAGCCGTTTTCGGACTTGGGGAGGCAATTGTTAGCGGGCTCGTCACTCCTGACACCTATGTTTACGATAGGCTTAGTAAAAAGCTTTTAGAAGTGAAAATTTCCGAAAAGAAGTTCATGATAACAAGGAGGAACGGAAACGAAAGGGTTGAACTTGGGGAGAAGGGAAAGGAGAGAGTTTTGAGCGATGATGAGATATTTAAGCTTGTTGATCTGGGTGAAGTGATAGAGGACCATTATGGTAAACCTCAGGACGTTGAGTGGGCTATAGAGGGCGGACAGATCTACATAGTACAGTCAAGGCCGATAACAACGATAAAAGAGGCAGGTGAGGAGAGGGCAGAGCTTGAAGAAGCGGGCAAAATTTTGCTGAAGGGACTTGGAGCATCGCCTGGAATTGCAGTCGGTGAAGTGAAGATAGTGGGTAGTGAAAAGGACATATCCAAGGTTAAGGAGGGTGATGTGCTGGTAGCTGTGATGACTACTCCGGACATGGTTCCCGCAATGAAAAGGGCTTCAGCGATCGTCACTGACGAGGGAGGATTAACCTGTCATGCAGCTATAGTCTCCAGAGAACTCGGCGTTCCAGCAGTTGTTGGAACGAAGAACGCCACCAAAGTGCTTAAGGATGGAATGCTTGTAACCGTGGACGGAGAGAAGGGGATAGTTTACCTAGGAAAGCTGGAAGTAGCGAAGAAAGAGGAGGCAAAGCCTGTTTCTGTATCAGCACCAATAATAACCGCTACAGAGGTTAAGGTAAATATCTCCCTGCCTGATGCTGCCGAGAAGGTTGCGAGAGAGACAAATGCTGACGGGGTTGGACTTTTCAGAATTGAACATATGATCCTTTCGCTTGAAAAGCATCCGATGAAGTACATAAAGGACGGAGAGATAGAGAAGTACATCGACCTGATCTACAACGAAATGAAAAAAGTTGTAAAAGCTTTCTATCCAAAGCCCGTATGGATAAGGACGATAGATGCGCCAACAGACGAGTTTAGGGCCATGAAGGGTGGTGAAGACGAACCGATAGAAGCGAATCCGATGCTCGGCTTTAGGGGGATTCGAAGAGATCTTGCAGAGGAAATGCATCTAAGAGCGGAAATGAGGGCAATTAAGAAGCTAATAGATGAAGGATATACCAACATCGGCATAATGCTGCCTCTGATCGTAAGTCCAGAAGAGATAAGAAGGGCAAAGAAGGTTGCAATCGAAGAGGGTGTTCCGCTGGATAGGGTTGATTTCGGTATAATAGTAGAAACGCCCGCTGCGGCGCTTATAATAGAGGATTTGATCAAAGAGGGGATCGATTTCATAAGCCTCGGAACAAATGATCTGACGCAGTACACGCTTGCGGTTGACAGGAACAATGAAAACGTCGCTTATCTCTACGATGAGACGCATCCAGCGGTCATGAAGCTGATCGAGAGGACAATTAAGATCTGCAAGGAGCATGGTGTGAAAACCTCGATCTGCGGGCAGGCAGGAAGCTATCCGCATGTTGTGGAGAAACTTGTTGAGATGGGGATTGACAGCGTCTCTGCAAATCCCGACATTGTGAACCGGATCAGGGAAGTCGTTGCAAGAGCGGAGCGGAAAATAATTCTGGAAAAGCTCAGGAAGTTGCAGTAAGTACTTTTTTTATATAAAATATTATTAAGTACAATGCTGATGCAGTAAAAGCTGCCAAAGCGCTTGCAGAGACTGGGAAAATAATAGAGGTCAAAATTCCAGTTATTAAGGATATCAGCGCAATTGTAAAGGTAAGGATTAGACTATGTTCAATGCTCTTCGAGAACTCCCTTGCAATCGCTGCAGGAGCAACAAAGATTGAGTATGAAAGAATTGCTCCGACTGCCCTCATTGCAGAAACGACTGAGATCGCGATAATCGTAACAAGAATTATGTCAAGAAGCTTTGAATTTATTCCTGAAGCTTCTGCTCCTTCCGGGTCGAACAAGAAGAAGATGAGTTTTTCGTAGAGCAGTCCAAACAGTAAGACTGCAATTGTGGCAGAAAGGGTAAGATAGACTAGATCCTGCGTTGTGATCAGAAAAATCTCGCCAAAGAGAAAACTCCATACCTTTGCAGACACCCCACGGATCATCGAAATGAAGATCACGGCGAGGGCCATAGAAAGGGCGAAAGATATCGCTATTCCTGTGTCGATGTCGCTGAACTTCGAAACCATTGAAGCTAGAACTGCAAAAACAATTCCAATCACAACGGCTACAGCGAAGTAGTTCAATTCCAGCCCGAGGGAAGTCAGGAGAAGGGAGAGAGCTACACCAGCCAATGCCGAATGAGCAACACCTGCAACAAGAAAGGATGCCCTTCTAAAAACCGCTAGATTTCCCGAAATGGCTACCAGCAGCGAGATCAAGAAGGCCGATATAAAAATTTTATCCATGATGATCCCCGTAAAGAGGGTGAACAAAACCCTCCTCGCATGTGATTAGCGGAATTTCTGTGCTGTACAGCTTCAGCATGTTCTCCTTGGTAAATATCTCCTTAGGACTGCCGAATGCAATTATCTCCTTATTTAGAAGCATAACCTTGTCCAGAGCATGAAGAACTGGATTTATGTTATGCAAAACCACAATATTCGTGGTTTCAGTGCTCTCAAGAATTTCTACGATCTTTTCCTGACTCACTAGATCTACACCGTTGAAAGGCTCGTCCAAAAGCAGAAGTTCAGGTTTTTTCATCAGAGCTCTCGCGATAAGTACCCTCTGCTGAAAACCACCGCTCAGCTCCCTGAATAGCGAGTCCATTTTGTCAGTAATATCCAGCCTTTCCAAAATTTCCCAGTCTAACTCTTCAGACTGCATCCTGAGCACTTTTTCAACGGTTAACGGAAGGTCCAGAGCAAGGGTACTTCTCTGGGGAACATAGGAGATTTTTTTGAGTACCTTTCGATCCTTCCTTGGGTCACATCCCAGAACCCATAGCTCGCCTTCAGACTTCAAAATCCCAAGAATGCACTTCAGCAGGGTTGTCTTACCAGCACCGTTCGGCCCGAGAATAGCAACAAATTCACCTCTATCTATTTCAAAGCTCAGATTTTTAAGAGCAACGTGCTTTCCGTAGGAAAAGCTCAGATTCTTCGCTTTGACCGCCATAGAACCACCATGCCCAAAGCCTCGGCTATGGCAATAGATGATAGCAGGTATAAGGGCCAATTGTTTTCAGATTCTGCGAATGAGGGATTTGAAAGACTTACGGCATTTGATATTAGCAAAGTCTCAAAATTAAGGTCTGAAACAACTCTAACTGTCGCCATACCGCATTTGTATTCTCTGGCGATTTGCTTGGCAATTTCTTCAAGCTTCGTCCCTTCTTGGTACTCAGCCAAGACCAGAACACAATTCCTTAATTGCCCCACCCTACTAAGCTCTTCGACACTCGGTGTAACTTCCTCGGGGAAAGCAAGTGAGACCTTTAGGTTCAGCGCAGAAACTGCATAAGCTGCATGCGGATCCATGGCCACGAAGCTGTAATCTTTAACCTTAGAGACAATCTTTTCAGCATCCTTTTCAGCAAACTCAATAGCTTTTTTGAAGTTCTGGTAGTTCTTCTCGAATTCTCCTGCCCTTTCCGGGTACATTTCAGCGAGCCTATTTTTCAGAACCTGGGCAATATTCAAGGCGTTTCTGGGGAGTAGCCAGTATGCGTGTGGATTTTTTCCAATTCCCGGAAAATCCTGAAGGGTGGCGTTGTAATCCTCGAAATCCAAGCACCTCCCGCCGCAAACTTGCTTGACTTTTGATTCGAACTCGATTAGCTGAGAATTTGCTAGCAGAATGACTTCCGCATTCTCAATCTTCTTCAGGTCCTGATAGCTGATGGAAGCGTAGTGCGGATCAACCTGAGAACCTATGAGGCTCTCAACTTCTTCGCCCGAGATTCTCTCTGCTAGGCCTTTCAGCTCAGGAATCGAAACCAGTATCTTTGCATCTGCTACC
The DNA here is from genome assembly GCA_964433405.1 of uncultured archaeon. Taxonomy (GTDB): domain Archaea; phylum Halobacteriota; class Archaeoglobi; order Archaeoglobales; family Archaeoglobaceae; genus WYZ-LMO2. The sequence continues at coordinate 14,620 of CAYSRI010000008.1, forward strand.
GAAATTAAAAGAATTAGAATGACGGTATAGGCTTTCCGCATGGACATCTCTCCCTTTTTCCGTATCTCTCCTCAATAAGCTTTTCAAGGCCATCCCCAAGAGCTAGATCTATTTTTGAGGCTTCCTCGCAGATTTGCGATTTATCCAGCCCTAAATCTTCGAGAAGACATTCCAAAAGCCTGTGCTTCCTTAATATCTTCTTACCTTCCTTTAACCCCTGCTCAGACAGTATGAAACCCTTTTTTTCAACGATTTTTTGAGCAGTGGACTTGGGAATCTCTAGCTCTTCGGCGAGATAGCTGGGGCCTATTACATAATTGCCATTTTCATGGGCCTTGAACAGTGTTCGGATTATGAACTCTGTATCCATAGTGGATGGGCTGATTGTGAGTATAAAAAATTTTGCTCCAATTTAACTTTAACTTAACTTTCTGTTGCTGCTAAGCCCCTTTTCGAGAGGGATGGGATAAAGCAGTGAAGATGGCAGTAGTAAAACTTTATATAATTCCAATAAAAAAAGATGTTTTAGCTGTGGGTGTATTGCAGAAAATATAACAAGGATAGATCGTTTGTATGTCCTAACTGGGAAGCTTTTTCAGGGCCAAATGCTTTCCATCACAGCTTTCTGCTCTGAAATCAAAACCTTCTCTGCAGAAAGCACAGGAAATGCCAAGAGAGTTGCAAAAATCTTCAACAATTTTAAGCATTCTTAGCCTTTTTTCTCTGTTGAGATACCAGTAAGCCCCAATTTTTTCGCCTTCCTCAAAATATAGTTTTTTTAGCCTCTCTGCAAGCCATGGAAGGGCACTAGATATTCTTTGAAAGGAGTCACGCCTAAGCTTAAGGGTCGATGTTACCACATGGTCGGGTTCGCAGGCTTCGATCAGGTCAAGTCTGTTCTCATTTAAAAAGGGAATCAAAGGATCAAATCTGAGCACTGCTGGCATAATTTCGGAGACCTTTTTGAAGGTTGCAATTCTTTTTTCGGTTGTGGGCGCAAACTTTTCAAGCTGATCGCAGCCTGTAATGGTCATGCAAACAACAGCGTTCATTTCAGAAAGGATATCGAGATCTCTCGCAACGAGATCGCTCTTGGTCACCACGAGGAGCTTTACACCATATTCCCTGAAAAGCTTCAGACAGTTCCTAGTTATTTCCCTCTCTTTCTCAATCGGAGGGTAAGGATCTGAACTGTTTGACATCGAAATAACTTCGCTGCCTGAAAGCTCTTCGAGATCCCTCCTGAGATTTCTGAAGAGCCCCTTTTTCTCCCTTACCTCCCAGAACTTCGGAATGTAGGTCGCGTAACAGTAATCGCAGCGGTGTGCACAGCCGGTGTATGGATTAAAGGAAAGTTTGAAGCCACAGGTGCAAAGTTCGGATTTCCACGGATCAAAAGGTCTGAGCACTCGCATAGCAGTGCAA
>CAYSRI010000008.1:16054-19500 GCA_964433405.1 uncultured archaeon
TCTCATCCAGAAGATAGTTATGCCTGCAGCCTCCTATTTTTACCATTTTGAACTCTCCAAGCTTTCCCGTAGTAATAACTGGGCGGTAAGAATCAGTCCTTGCGAGCATGAATCTCTTTCCAGAACTGGTCACGAGAACTTTAAGTTCCTTACCCAAAAACTGCCTGTTGTTTTCCAGTCCTATCTGAACGCATAGTTCAGTAAGTTTTCTTGACCTCTCTTTAACAATCCATCCCGGAATTTCCTTCAATTTCTCTGCAGGAGTCCCTTTTCTTTTTGAAAATCTTGTTATGTTTACTATGTCAGGCTTTACCTCCTGAACCAGTTCACAAGTTTTCCAGAAGGACTCTTCGGTCTCGGTTGGGAATCCCACAATTATGTCCGTTGCCAGTGTTATTTCAAAATTGCTTCGGAATGCATCTACTACCTCTAGGAAGTCTTCAACACTGTGGCCCCTCTTCATGTCTTCGAGAACCTTATTATCGCCACTCTGAACCGGTACATGAAGGAATTTGTATATCTTTTCGCTTCCGAATGCATTCAATAGCCGATCGAGCTGAGCTTTGGCGTATTGCGGATTCATCATTCCAACTCTAACCCTGAATTCCCCATCTATACGGCTTATTTCCTCAAGCAATTTTGGGAGCATAAAGTCTCCTTTGTCCAGCCCATAGCATCCTGTATCTTGGGATGTGAGCTGTATTTCTCTGAATCCGAGCTTTACAGCATTTTCAACCTCCTGCAAAATTCCAGGAAGACTGAAACTCCTGAGTTTTCCCCTTGCAAATTTTGTTGCGCAGAAAGAGCAGTGTCCCAGACAGCCCTCGGATATCGAAACAATCGCTATGGCGCCTTCATTTCTCAGCTTTTGCAGGCAGCTTTTGTCAACGTCTCTCCACTCTAAAAATCGAGCACCGCCATTAAATGCAGATATAACGGCATCAACAACCTTGTCCGGGTTATCAGGGGATATAGCAGAGTCTGCTAACTCCAATGCCTGTTTTGATATCCTTGTGAGGCAACCTGCTAGCACGACCCTTTTTCCAGCGCTCTTCAATTCCAATATTCTTCTTATTATCTTTCTCTCTGTGAACTCGATCACTCCGCAGGAGTTTATAACTACAACATCTGCAGACTCGATACTAGACATTGTAAAGTTTTTCGACAAATAAGCCGACATTATATCTGAATCTGCCTGGTTCATTGTGCATCCGTAGGTTTCTATTGCTACACGCACAGAGTTATATCTGGCGTGAGTTAAATAAAAGTTATCCAAGTCTTAAAACGAGTAAAAAGCTTGTTGATCGAAACGCCGGGGGTGGGATTCGAACCCACGCGCCCAAAAAGGCACCAGCTCTCAAGGCTGGCGCAGTTCCACTCTGCCACCCCGGCTTTATGAGTTGTCAAATAAATTTATAAACATTTCCGAAATCTAATAAGGGGATGGAAGAAATTGCGATCAGAGAGATAGCTTTTGAGATTGCAAAAAAAGCCAAAAATACTGAAGATGCACTGAGAATCAAGAGGGAACTTGCAAAAAAATTCGGTATAAAAGTTCCATCAAATGTCGAGATTCTTCAGAAGACGAAAGAAACAGAGATTTACGATAAGCTCAGAGATATTCTGAGGCTGAAGCCAGTTCGAAGTTTGAGCGGCATAGTTGTAATTGCTGTAATGAGTTCCCCAGCTCCATGTCCCCATGGAAAGTGTGTTCCATGTCCTGGAGGGGTGGAGTTTAACAGTCCTCAGAGCTATACAGGACTGGAACCGGCAGCTCAGCGGGGAAAACAACATGGTTACGACGCCTATCGCCAAGTGACAGCAAGGTTAAAAGAGTTGAGCGAGATCGGACATGACGTTGATAAGGCGGAGATAATTGTGATGGGTGGAACTTTTATAGCCCGCAATACCGATTACAAGGAAAAATTCATACTTGACATTTTTAATGCCTTAAACACCTTTAACAGCAGGACGAAGATTGAAAAATCTTTAGATAAAGCAAAAAAGAAAAATGAGCGTGCTAAGATTAGATGCGTTGGATTAACTTTTGAAACGCGACCAGATTATTCAAAAGAGGAACATATAATAGAGATGCTGAGATACGGAGCCACTAGGGTGGAGTTGGGAGTTCAGAGCATCTTCAATGATGTCCTGGAAGCAATTCAGAGAGGTCACAAAGTTGAAGATACAGTTAAAGCCACCAAATTGCTAAAAGATTCTGCATTCAAGGTCTGCTACCATATAATGCCAGGACTTCCGGGGTCGGATTTTGAGAGAGACCTGAAAACATTTAATGATCTTTTCTCGAATCCGGATTTCAGACCAGATTATCTCAAGATATATCCCACAGTGGTTGTTGAGGGGACAAGGCTATATGAGATGTGGAAGAGGGGAGAATACAGGCCCTACACGACGAGAGAAGTTGTTGATCTGATTGCAAGAGCGAAGATGAATTTTCCTGAATGGGTGAGAGTTCAGAGAATTCAGCGAGATATCCCTGTGAATAAAGCCATTGGTCTTGACGCTGGTAATATTAGACAGCTGGTTCATAAGAGACTAAGAGAGCTTGGAGGGGAATGCAAATGTATAAGGTGCAGAGAGGTTGGACATAAAGGTGTGAAGGAGGAGGAATACAAAAAAGCAGAACTGAAGATAACAGAGTACGAGGCATCAGGGGGAAAGGAATTTTTTATCTCTTACGAAATTCCAGAATACGATGCTATTGTTGGATTCATAAGGCTTAGATTTCCGTCCAAACCATTTATAGGTGTTTTAAAAGACTGTGCGTTGATCAGAGAGCTTCACATATACGGAAAAGCAACGCCAATCGGAAAGGTTCAAGCTTTCCAGCACAGGGGATTTGGGGAGAAGCTTTTGAGTTTCGCAGAAGAGATTGCAAAAGATAGATTTGACAAAATCGCCGTAATAAGCGGTGTAGGGGTCAGGGAATACTACAGAAGGCTCGGTTACAGAAAAAGATTTGAGTATATGATAAAAAGAATCTAATTTTTACCGATTTTAAATAATTGGTGTGAACTACAGAAAGCCATGAGTGTTCGCATTTCAATTTAACTTGCAATTTTTTAAATGCCCAGACATTAATTCGACATAATGCATGCCTCGTTGATAAATTTCTTATCTCAGGTCGCGATAGCTTCCTCGCTGCTATTTATCCCTATTTTTGCAAAAGAAATCGGAGCTTCGGACATTGAAATAGGAATTATAGCTTCTACTTACAGCTTCTCTACCTTTATAGCATCCAGTATTTTCGGAAGACTTTCTGATTTTTTCAACAGAAAAATTATACTTCTTTTGGGACTGTTTCTTTCCGCAATTTCCTTTTTTGCTCAGTGTTTAGTCAAAACTCCGATGGAACTTCTTGCTGTTAGGGCTTTAGTTGGATTTTCAATTGGCATTTTTCCCGCAGCTCTTGTGAGCTACGTCTA
>CAYSRI010000008.1:19510-20201 GCA_964433405.1 uncultured archaeon
GCTTTCGGTAGCCTTGGTTGGGCATTTGGTCAGTTGATTGCCGGATTTATTATGTTCTACCAGGGAATATTCATTTTTGGGGGATTTCTGTTTTTGCTGGCATTCTTGATGATCCTGAGAGAAAAAATACCATTGAGAAAAGTAAGCAGACCAAGGAGTTCTATGACAATAATAAGACAGAACTTTTCGATATATTTTGCATTTTTCATTCGCCACGTCGGTGCCAGTGCAGTTTGGCTTATCTTTCCGATCTATCTAACAGAACTTGGTATCTCAAAAATTTGGATTGGTGTTATCTACTTCATGAATTCTTTTCTTCAATTCATCATAATGCAAAAAATCGAGCGATTCAATCCCGAGTTGCTCTTTAACGTTGGAACGATATTTTCAGGGCTCACCTTCCTGCTGTACGGATTCGTTACTCATACGTATGAATTTCTGGCGATCCAGATCCTTATTGCAATTGAATGATTCTCGAAAGAAATTCCGAGAAGAGCAGCGCAGCGGGATTCCTCAACTCCACGATATATCTCTCGACGATTATTGGATCTATTTTAGGGGGTTTTGTCGCGGAAAAATTCGGGTACAAAAACTGTCTGTACTTTGGAGCGATTCTGAGCTTTTTGGCCCTTGTAACAAGAATTAAAAATAAAAAATCATTGTTCGGGGGCCAGCTTTGTTAGAATCTTCT
>CAYSRI010000009.1:0-4215 GCA_964433405.1 uncultured archaeon
GCACGGAACACCACCGTGTGCTAGCCAGATCTCACCGTTTAAAATCGCAGAATAGGGCATTCTTTCCCAAAGATCGACCAAGGATCGGTAGATCTCATCACCATCTTCATAGGAGCTCAGCTGCCATGGTAGTTCATGAGGGTACACATCCTCGGTTTCATGATTTCCCCTCAAAAGAACTGCTTTATCTTCTAGGAACATCTTCAGAATCCTATCGTAAACCTCCAACGGTTCATCACCTCTGTCGGCGTAATCTCCAAGAAATATGGCCTTTCCGTAAATATTTTCCTCTATGAGCTCGAATGCCTCAATGTCTGCATGAACGTCGCCGATGATTGTGCATTTATCCTCGTCCAGCTGCAGCATTTTCCCCTTCATCAGCTTCTTCGCCTCATCGATCATCTCAAGAATGTCCATGCAGATAGTCATAATATCAATCCTTAAATACTTTTTATGGAACTCAATAGAGATGAAGCATTTGATCTCGATCGATGATCTCAGCAAAGATGAGATAATAAGAATTCTGGATAAAGCCGAAGATTTTGAAGATGTTGCGCTCGGCTTGAGAAGCTGCAAAATCCTCGAAGGAAAGATTCTGGCTAATATCTTTTTCGAACCCTCAACCAGGACGAGAATCAGCTTTGAAACCGCAATGAAAAGACTGGGCGGAGAAGTTGTGAACGTTTCCGCACAGGAAGCGAGCAGTATGGCCAAGGGAGAGACACTGGCAGATACAGTGAGGGTTATCTCCAACTACTGCGACGCTATAGTAATCCGGCACTTCCTAGAGGGTGCTGCGAGATTCGCCGCAGAGAATTCCTCGGTGCCAGTGATTAATGCCGGCGATGGAGCCGGACAGCATCCCACGCAAACCCTTCTGGACCTCTACACTATACGTAAGGAATGCAGGAGACTTGAAGGCCTAACAATAGCACTAGTTGGCGATCTGAAGTACTCCAGAACGATCCATTCTCTAATAAAAGCACTAAAACTCTTCAAAAACAAGATATATTTAGTAAGTCCAGAAATCCTGAGCCTGCCCGAGGAATTTATAGAAGAACTGAATGGTGATGCCGAAAGAGCAAAGCTTGAGGAGATCATAGAATCCGTGGATGTCCTTTACGTGACGAGAATACAGAAGGAGAGGTTTTTGGATGAAGAGGAGTACAAAAGAGTTGCGGGCAGCTACAGGATAACTCCTGAGATTGTCAGCAGAATGAAAGATAGTTCGATAATCCTCCACCCGCTTCCAAGAGTTGACGAAATCGACGTAAGGGTAGACTCAATGAGACAGGCAAGGTACTTCAAGCAGGCTTTTTACGGGGTTCCTGTCAGGATGGCCATCCTATCTGAGGTGATGCTGTGAGAGAGCTCGTAATAAGCAAGATCAGGGAAGGAACTGTAATAGACCACATTCCCGCTGGAAGGGCAATTTTGGTTCTGAAAATACTCGGAATAAATGAAAGGACAAAAGAAACGGTTTCGATGGCCCTAAACGTTCCGAGCAAAAAGATGGGGAAAAAGGACATCGTGAAAGTTGAGGGTCTCTTCATAAAGGAGGAAGAACTGAACAAAATCGCCCTCATAGCTCCGAATGCGACTATAAACCTGATAAAGGACTACGAAATCGAGAAGAAGTTCAAGGTAAAGCTTCCAGAAGTCGTCAAGGGTATACTGCGATGTCCAAACAGGATGTGCATCTCAAACAGCAAGGAGCCCATATTTTCGATCTTTTACGTCAGGGCAGAAGGGGACGAGGTTTTTGCAAAATGCCATTACTGTGGTAGGAAAATCAAAGAGCTATCCCAATATCTCCTGTAACATGAAACTCGTTGTCTGCTCCAGAAAGGATCCAGCATCTGTAAACATAGCGTCTCACCTTTTGACAATGGGCTCTTTCGAAAATAGAAGGCTCGGAGATTACACCTTCCACGTTGAAAAGGATTTTGCAATTGTAGAGGTTGATGAAAGGCTGATATATGCTGACAAGATCGACGAAAGGCTTTCAAAATTTTTCGATTTCGACGAGATTTTGTTCGCATCGAGGCACAGCAGCAAGGATGGAAGGAAAATCTTCACAGCACACGTCTCTGGAAACGTCTCCGAGAACACCTACGGCGGTCTGCCAAAAAGCCTAGCAAAACCTTCTCCGATTACGATAAAAAACTTTGTTCTGGCATTGAAAAAGAGAATGAACAGAATTCCCGACTTCGAGTTCACCCTTGAAGCTACACATCACGGACCCTCGGAGATCTCAAAACCCTCGGCTTTTTACGAAATCGGCTCGAGCGAAGAGGAGTGGGTAAACGGAGAAGCGGGGGAAATAGTTGCAGAGGCCATCTTTGAGGCAATAAGAGATCCTAGAAGGGAATGGAAGATCGCTGTAGGTGTGGGGGGCACACATTACGTTCCCAGGCAGACTGAGCTAATTCTCGAAACTCCCTTCACATTCGGACACAACTTCGCAAAATACACTTTCGAGAATCTCGATGTCGAAATACTCAAAAAAGCCATCGAGCTGAGCGAAGCGGAATTCCTGATATACGACGACAAGTCAGCAAATGCAAAGGTTAAAAGCCTTTTCGAAAAACTTTCAGGTATAAAGATTTTAAAGGCGAAAGAAGCAAAAAAATTAAGGCTTGACTAGGATCTTCCCGTCTGCCTGGGCAGCAGAGACACTAGCCAGCCTACATACTCCGCTATAGATCTTGTCTGAATCCAAATCTTCCCCCTTCCAGCGAATTCGGCAACCAGACCTTCTCCACTGAGTAGCGTTGCCTTGAGCCCTCCAGCCTTTCTGATTTTGAAGTCCAGAGTTTCTTCAAAAGCAACAACGTGCCCTGTATCGACGGAAATTGTGCCGTCAACGTTTATCTCTTCTATCCCTCCAAAAGAGGACAGAAAGAGGTCCCCCGTACCCTCCAGTTTCAGTAAAAAAAGCCCTTCACCTGCAAAGAATGTCTTTGCTCCTCCCCATTTTATGTCTATGTCCAAATCAGGCGATGATGCCAGAAATGCTCCACTCTGGGCGTAAAGTCTCCCGGATAACTTTATGTGCGCAATATCTCCGCTGTAGCTAGGCGACAGGCCAAGAAGGCCTTTTCCTTTCGAGACGTATCTGTTAACGAAAAAAGACTCTCCACCGATAAAGCTCCTCTTAAGCCCGGAAAGAATTCCGCCCTTAATTTCGGGTAATAGCTCGACGTTTTTCATGTAGACCATTGATCCCGGCTCCGCAAGGACTTCTTCACCGTTTTCCAGCTCAAGCTCTAGCAGGCTATAACTTGGTCTTGATAGAATTTTGTGTTTCATAGAAAAATTTCCTCCGAATTTTTAATAAACTTTCGCAACTAAAAAATTTTAAAGAAAAGCATGAAGGTGTTTGCGTGGTCGAGAGGTTCGAAGGTTGCATTCTTGGTCTTGCAATTGGCGATGCACTCGGAATGCCCGCAGAGGGAATGAGTAGGGAAAAAATAAAACAGCTTTTCGGGGAAATTCACAGCTTTCTGCCCTCTCCATATGGCGACCTCAGGGCGGGACAGTGGACTGACGACACAGAGCAAACAATAGCTCTTGCAGAGTCAATCTTGGAAACCGTTTACCTAGATCCAGAGAATTTCGCTGAAAAGCTGAAAAAATTGTTTCTTTCTGGAGGGCGCAGAATAGGCCCGACGACAAGGGCTGCGGTTATAAATCTGCTTCGCGGTGCAACATGGGATACCGCGGGAATTTTCTCTGATACCTGCGGTTCATCCATGCGCGTCGCTCCCATAGGGCTGGTTTACCACTTCAACCTCAACCTTGTGGAGAGATACGCTGAAATATCCTCGAGAATTACGCATAAAGGCTCAGCGGCGATAGCAGGAGCTGTAGCAGTTGCGATAGCAATAGCATGCAAGCTTCTAAATTTCAGCGAGGAGGAAATGCTCGAAGAAGTCGTGAAGAGGACAGAAAACCACGACCCGCTCCTTTCCGATAAAATAAGATACGCGTACGAAATCAGGGACAAAGATTTGGATTTTGCTGTGGAAAAACTCGGAAACTCGATTTCTGCATTCGAGACTGTTCCGATGGGTTTTTACTGCGTATTCTCTTCAGAAGATTTCGAGAGCGCTGTTTTGAAATCCGCAAACTGCGGAGGAGATACAGATTCAATTTCAGCGATTACAGGTGCCATAAAAGGTGCTGAAGGGGTTGATAGGATACCAAAAAGGT
>CAYSRI010000009.1:4225-12926 GCA_964433405.1 uncultured archaeon
TCTGATTATCTAAAAGACATTGCAGACAGACTTTACGAACTTCATGAGAGAATAGTAAAGATAATCTAGCCTGAATTAAAGTGTCTTCATGGATCCGAAAAAAGTCGTGGAAAGTTACAAAGACGTAACTATAGGAATTTTTGGTTCGCATTCTGCAAAGGAAATAGGTGTTTCCGCAAAGGCCTGGGGATTCAAAACCGCAATTGTTGTGCAAAAGGGCAGGGACAGGCTCTACACCAAGTTCAACAGGCACCTTTATGATCACATCATCGCTCTTGATTCCTTCAAAGATATGCTTAACGAGGATGTTCAGGAAAGGCTGATCGAGCTCAACACGATTCTTATTCCGAACAGAAGCTTTGCTGTCTACGTTGGCTACGATGGAATCGAAAGAAGGCTCAGAGTACCGATATACGGAAACAGATTTCTGCTTAGAGCCGAGGAAAGGAATGAAGTAAAAAATCAGTACTATCTGCTAGACAAGGCCAAAATCAGGTTTCCAAGGGAGTTTAAATCCCCGGAGGAAATCGATAGGCTCGTGATCGTCAAAGTTCAGCAGGCAAAGAATCCGCTGGAAAGAGCCTTTTTCTACGCAGTTTCACCCGAGGACTACTACAGACAGGCAGAAGATCTTCTTAAGGCAGGGGTAATCAACGAAGACGGACTGAAGAAGGCAAGAATAGAAGAGTACGTTCTAGGAGCAAGGTTCAATGCCAACTTTCACAGCTATGCGCTGAAAGATGTCTTCGGCAATTTCGACTTTGTTGGCTTCAGCGACCGCAGGCAGGTGAATCTCCAGGGCTTTCTGAATCTGCCCGCAAGAGAGCAGCTAAAAATCAACGTGCCAGTAAAAAATGAAGAAATCGGTCATTTTGGCGTAACTATGAGAGAGAGCAAGCAGGAAGTCGTTTACGAGTACGCAGAGAAGCTCATTGAAGCTTGCTCGAAAGAGTTCCCACCTGGAATCATAGGGCTCTTCGGTCTCCAAGGAGCCGTGGCGTATTCGCCGAAAGATGAACTGGAGTTCGTGGTCTTCGATGTCTCCTTCAGGGTACCCGGAGACCCAGCAATCGGACCAACCTCCCCTGAGATGAGGAATCTGTCGCTTAAGCACGGTGTGAAAATAGAAGACCCACTGGATCTAAGCATGTTGGAAATAAGAAAAGCCTTGGAGCTGGAAAGACTTAATGAGATCGTAACCTAAAGAAAAAGTAGAGAGTAGAGTAAAATTTAATTGAACGGAATAGCGTAACAGAGAGGTTTCCAAGCAAAACTGGAAGCGGATAGTTCAGTACATGAGCTACAAGTTTAAGGTTAATCATGTTTCTCCCAAGAATACTTCATCCACCTGTCCCATGTGTGGAGAAAGCTGAAGCTCCGAAAGGGGCAGGTTAAGTGTTCTAACTACAGTTTAGAGCTGGATCGACAGCTCTGCGATACGATAAACGTGCACTTTAGGATGTGGTTTCCCTCAAAGTCCGAGCACCTTCTATCGTGTATTTTGCAAGAAGTAAAAAAAGAAAGATTAATAAATTTAACTCATTACTGAGATACGGTGATGGAAATGGACGTCAAAGAAAAAATAAAAGAGGTTGCTGTTCTTGGGGCAGGACTTATGGGGCATGGAATCGCCGAAGTCTGCGCGATGGCAGGCTACAAGGTGAAAATGAGGGACATAAAGCAGGAGTTCCTCGACAAAGGAATGAGCATGATAAAGGATAGCCTTCAAAAGATGGAATCAAAAGGAAAACTTAAAGAACCTGCAGACAAAATTCTAGAAAGAATTAAGCCTGTTTTGAGCTTAGAAGAGGCAGTAAAGAATGCAGATCTAGTAATAGAGGCAATTCCTGAGGTATTCGACCTGAAGGTTCAGACCTTCAAAGAATGCGACAGGATAGCCAAGCCCAGCTGCATATTTGCGAGCAACACATCCACAATGAGCATATCAGATCTTTCAAAGGCTACGAATAGGCCAGACAAGTTCGCTGGCCTGCACTTCTTCAATCCTCCGGTTCTTATGAAACTAGTTGAGGTCATAAGAGGAGACAAGACAAGCAACGAAGTTATGAACCTGCTAGTGGAATTCGTAAAGAGTATTGGAAAGGTACCTGTAAGGGTTGAAAAGGACGTTCCAGGATTCATTGCGAACAGAGTTGTCGCGCCAAGCAGCGTCCTGCTTCTAGGCATAATTGAAAAGGGGGTTGCCACTCCCGAGGAAGTGGATGCAAAGATGAAGAGCATGGGCCAGCCAATGGGACCTTTCGAACTGATGGACTATGTGGGTGTTGATACCCAGTACCACGTGATGAAGTATTACGAAAAGACTGTTAGCCCTGACTACAAACCACCCGAATTCTTGGAGAAGATGGTAAACGAAAAGAGATTAGGTGCGAAGACTGGTAAGGGTTGGTACGACTGGAGCAAGGGAAGACCGGAAATCGATCTCAACAAGGCTTCCGACAAGGTAAACCCAATGGACTTCATGTATGTCGAAATAAACGAGGCGGTAAAACTCGTCGAGATGGGCGTTGCCACACCGCAGGATGTAGATACGGCATTGAAGCTCGGATACAACAGACCCTTTGGTCCTTTTGAACTTGCAAAGAACTTTAGCGACGTGGAAATTGCACAGAGACTTGAAGAACTGGCGAAATTCTATGGAAAGAAGATATTTGAACCAGCAAAGACGTTGAAAGAAGGAAAGCTTGCGGAAATGCTCAAAAAATTCGGATACGAATAATCAATCCTCTATTTTTTAACCTACTGTTTCTGCTAAGTTCTCTTCTGAAAGGAGAATACAGCGGGGGGTTGGGTGGAAGTAAAATTTCATATAGTTCATAATGAATAATAAGGTGATAGGAGAACTGATCAGCTACAAAGTTCGCATTTATCCATCAAAAACGATTTAAGAAGGGTTAAAAGACTAGCTCGAACTACGTCGGCTATACGACAGGATATATCGCAGAAGATCTAGGACAGATGGTTTATTTGTCCTAACTGCGGCTGGAAGGCAGACAGAGACTACGATGCTTCCCCGAACATCCTTATTGGGGTAGTTCACAAAAACACCAAAAGGTTTAATATTCAAAAATGTTTAAAGATTTAATATGGCGGAGAAGGTTAGAGATAGGGAACACCATGAAAAGCTCTTTAAGGCATCAATGAGCCCTGCAAGGCGCGAAATTGTTCGCGCAATAGGGATTCAGGAAAAAAGCATGAATGAGCTGAAAAAAGAGCTTAATCTTTCCGAATTTCAGCTCAAATTCAATCTCGACTGGCTAATCAGAGAAGGTTTCGTAATGGAGGAAAAAGGCAAATACAAACTAACTGAGGACGGTTTAGAACTGCTTAATGTTAGCTGAAAGCGGAATAAAAGAGCGAGGGATAGTTCACCCCTTTTATTCCGCTTACGTTAGGTGGTTCCTCCTTCAAATAGAAGTTCTTACTGTCCAAGCCTTCTGGACTGTCCCAGCCCCACATTTAGGATTTTTAAGGATGCATTGTAGTCTTGTTCGCGTCCTGCTTCCCGTGGTCTACCCTTTACTTTCAGAGGGGGACCTAGCAGCAACAGTAGGTTAAAATTGAGAAAAGATGATCCCACTCCTTTCGACGAACTTCAGAGAGAATTGAAAAGATTTAAATCCTTATTTTTTGAATTGAAAGTGGTGATCGCATGAAGGTGAATGGTGTAGAAGTGGAAGAAACTTTTGCCGAGGCCTTCGACATAAAGATTTCGAGAGTTTTGATAACAGCGTACGACTATTATTGGGCCTGGGTTGCAGCAAATGAAGCTACAGGTTTTGGAACATCCGTTATCATGTGCCCTGCAGAGGCAGGAATAGAAAAGAAAGCACTGCCGTCCGAAACCCCCGACGGAAGGCCCGGTTATTACATCCAGATATGCCACATGAGCAAGAAAGGACTTGAGGAACAGCTTCTTGCAAGACTTGGGCAGTGTGTGCTTACTGCCCCAACTACGGCAGCTTTCAACGGTTTACCTGATGCTCAGGATAAGTTCGACACCGGCTTCAAGCTCAAGTTCTTTGGAGATGGTTTCGAGAGGGAGACGGAAGTCGGTGGAAGAAAATGCTACGCCATACCCATGATGCAGGGAGAGTTCATAGTTGAGAGCCACTTCGGCTACGTTAGCGGAATTGCTGGCGGAAACTTCTTCATACTTGGCGAAAACCAGCCATCCGCTTTGGCGGCAGCAAAGGCTGCAGTTGATGCAATTGCTGAAGTCGAAGGTGTGATCACACCATTCCCAGGCGGAATCGTAGCCTCAGGCTCAAAGGTCGGGGCAAACAAATACAAATTCCTTAAGGCTTCGACGAACGAAAAATTTGCTCCTACGCTCAGAGATAAGGTTGAAGGGTCTCAGATTCCGCCTGGCGTGAATGCAGTTTACGAGATAGTCATAAACGGGCTAAACATCGATGCGGTAAAGAAAGCCATGAAAGTCGGAATACTCACAGCGACAAAGGTTCCCGGGGTCGTAAAGATAACTGCAGGCAATTACGGTGGAAAGCTCGGAAAGCACCTGATAAACCTCAAAGATCTATTTTAAATTTTTTTATGAAAATTATTTTAACAATTTCTGCTCTCGATCCCAGTGGCGGGGCGGGAGCCAGTGCAGACATAAAAACCGTAAAAGCGCTGGGATTTCATCCCTGTTCAATAATTACCGCTTTGACTGTTCAGAACAGCAGAAAACTTTTGTCTGTCCATCCCACCCCTTCTGAGGTTATCAGAGAACAGTTTTTAGCTTTGCTGGAAGATTTTGAATTTTCGGCGGTGAAGATCGGCGTAATCCCGAATTCCGAGGTCGCAAGAGCTGTTCTAGATTGCATAAAAAAGCTTGACTGCCCGAAGGTGCTCGATCCAGTGCTTTTCGCAAGTGTCGGAGGAAAGCTCGGCGAAAAATCTGCATACGAGCTTCTGATGACCGAGGTAAATGTGATAACACCAAACTACTCTGAGGCAAAGGTATTTGGATCAAAGGAAAATCCAGAAGAACTTGCATTTGAGCTATTCAAAAAATACGGTTGCTCCGTCGTGATAACGGGTGGAGAGCTAAAAGGTAAGGACATCGTCTGCGAAAGGGGAAAAATCTACAACGTTGAGGCCGAGCTGCTTACAGGCAGCTTTCACGGCACGGGATGTGTTTACAGTTCGGCATTAGCCTGCTATCTGGCGACAGGCGACCTAGAACTCGCCGTTCGAAAGGCAAGGATTTTCGTTCTTGAGAGTGTCAAAAAAGGACTTCAAATGGGCAGTGGCAGGCTTTTCGTCAACCCGTGAAAAAAATTATATTTCAAAAGGATTTTTCATATTATGCGAAGACAGAGCTTAGATGACACGGACAGGAAAATAAGACAGTACATACTACAGGGAAAGACGCAGATGGAGATTGCTGAAAAGGTCGGTGTCACTCTGCGAACCGTTCAGAACAGAATAAAATTCCTAGAAGAGCAGAATTATCTGATAAAACTCAAAGAGGGATACTGGGTCGCCAACTACCAGAAACTTGGGCTTACCATGCTTGCTGTGATTTTGATAGATTTCGACATAGAGTCCAAAGGAAAGCTTGATGAGATAATCGAGCACTTCAAAAGACTGGACTTCGTCGAGAACATTTTCGAGACCGTTGGTTCCCAGTACGATCTCTGTCTTATTGTCCGATACAAGGACGTTGAAGAGTTCAGAGAAGAGAGAAGAAAGTTCATGGAATGGTTCAAGAAGCACGGAATTCGCATAAACCACCTGCATACTTACATTGCCTCTAAAACGCATAAGGATCACAGAAGAACGATAATTCTTTAGACTTAACTTTCGTAAAATGCGAAAGTTTTTTTAATTAGTTAGGTAATTTAGTGTAATGAAGGTAGGTGTTGTTGGTGTAGGATGTTCAAGGTTCGGCACAAGAGAAGTCACAATTCAAGAACTAGCCTTCGAAGCTGTTAGCGAGGCTCTGAAAGATGCTGAAATCAGCCAGGATGAAATAGATCTGAGCGTTGTCGGCTGCGTTGGAACAAGAGGCTACGAACTGATGCCCGCAGTAGTCGTAAACGAATACTGCGGTTTTGCAGGCAAAGGACCGATAAGAGTTGAGGCCGCATGCGCCACCGGGAGTGCTGCGGTTTATTCAGCCTATTCTTCGATCAAGGCAGGAATTGCAGACATTGCTATAGCGATAGGCGTTGAAAAGATGACCGAAGTCGATACAGCTACTTCTGCCGCAATCGGAGGAAGGGCCGGGAACTATCTTTGGGAGTTCCACTTTTACGGCACAACCTTCCCCGCATACTATGCTATGCATGCAACAGCCCATATGGCTCGGTACGGTACAACAGAGAGACAGTTGGCTCTGGCAGCAGTTAAAGCACACAGAAACGCCGCAAGAAATCCGAAAGCACATTTCCAGAAGGAAATAAGCGTCGAAGATGTGCTGAAGTCCAGAATGATAACCTATCCCCTGAAGCTTTACGACTGCTCACCAATCAGCGACGGGGCTTCAGCGGCTATTTTAGCAAGTGAAAAGGCCGTGAAAGAGCACGGACTGGATGCTGTTTGGATCGAAAGCGTCGGTTATTCTTCGGACACGTCAAACATGAGCATGAGGGAAAACTACGTCGGGCTTAAAGCTACAAGAATGGCCGCAGAGATGGCCTACAAGGGTGCAAAGATCACCGATCCTCTTAACAGCTTCGATCTGGCAACTGTTCACGATTGCTTCACAATTGCCGAGATAATGGCCTACGAAGATCTCGGATTCTGCAAAAAAGGCGAAGGAGGAAAATTCATCGAAAAAGGCGAATCCGATTTCGGGGGAAAGATACCAGTGAACACATTCGGCGGACTAAAGGCAAAGGGACACCCCTTGGCAGCCACAGGTGTGGCCATGGTATACGAAGCGGTAAAACAGCTTCGCGGAGAGGCAGGAAGCCTGCAGGTAGACCTAAAGCACTACAGGGCCCTGACTCACAACGTCGGCGGCACTGGGCACTTTGCCTGGGTTTTCGTGCTGGGGAGGTGAGAAAATGATTGTCGAAAGCAGGGAGCTAAGGATGAAGCACAGAATTCCCGTAAACAAAACAGAACGCTTCTGGAAGGGGCTTGAGGAGGGGAAAGTGTTTAAGAGTGTCTGCAAATGCGGAAAAAGATATTATCCCACGAGAGCCGAGTGTGTCTGCGGAAATGCCACTGAATGGGCTGAAGTGAGCGGTGAGGGAATTGTAGAATGCTTCACAGTTGTCCACTCCATTCCCGCAGGCTATGAATGGAGCAAACCTTACAGAATTGTGATTGCAAGCTTTGAAGATGTCCGGGTTATGGGGTGGAGTGAGGACGAAGTTAAGGTAGGTGACAAGGTCACGCTCTACACTGCAAAAGACGGGAGCGGAGTTTGGAAGGTCTGGTTTAAGAAGGTTTGAGGTGGTTTTATGGATTTTAGGCTGACTGAAGAGCAGGAAGACCTCAGGAGGGCGGCAAGAGAGTTTGCAGAAAAGGAATTTACGAAGGAACTGATAGAAGAATGCGATAGAGAAGAGAAGTATCCGATGGAGCTCGTGAAGAAGGCCAGAAAGCTCGGATTCTCGACCCTGAAGATTCCCGAAGAATATGGCGGAATGGGTATGACGCTGCTTGAGGAATGCCTGGTTACCGAGGAATTCTACAGGGTAAGTCCGGGACTTGGGAATGCATGCATGAGTTCGACGTTCGGTACGGAGCTTTTGGAGCTCTTTGGCACAGAGGAGCAGAAAGAAAAATACCTGAGATGGGTTACGGAAAAAGAGGGCATTTCTGCGATGGCTTCAACTGAACCTGGAGCAGGGAGCGATGTCGCCAGCATAAAGACAAAGATCGTGAAGGAGGGCGACGAGTGGGTGATAAATGGAACCAAGACATTCATAACAAACGGAACCGTCTGCGACTTCGTTATGGTCCTCGGTAGAACCTTCGAGGGAAAAAAGAGGCACGAGGGGCTGACTTTTGCAATTGTTGAAAGCAAATCGAAGGGTTTCAAGGCTACCAAGATCAAAAACAAGCTGGGTTTGAGGGCAAGCGATACCGCTGAGATAGCGCTCAAGGACGTGAGGGTTCCAGAAGAGAACATCCTGGGCGAACCCGGACAAGGTTTTTACCAGCTTATGGAGTTCTTCAACCACACAAGGCCAAGGGTAGCGGCTCAGGGCGTCGGTATTGCTCAGGGCGCTTTAGAGTTGGCAATAAACTACGTAAAGCAGAGAAAACAGTTTGACCAGCCAATTGCAGCTTTTCAGCATACACAGTTCAAGCTGGCTGAGATAGCAACAAGAATTCAGGCCGCCCGACTTCTAACCTGGCAGGCTGCATGGTACTGCAGCATAGGAAAATCGCGCCCCGAGCTGTCTTCGATGGCAAAGTGGTTTGCCGGAGAAACTGCAGTAATGGCTGCAGATTGGTGTGTGCAGTTCCACGGCGGCTACGGATACATAGGCGAGTATCCTGCGGAGCGCTATTACAGGGACGCGAAGATCGTTGAGATATACGAGGGTGTGAAGGAGATCCAGAAGGTGGTAATAGCAAGACAACTGCTGGGGAGATTATGAACGTCCTATATACGGTTGAAGGAAATATTGGAATCGCAACCCTGAACAGACCAGAGAAACTGAATGCATTGGACTCAAATACAAGAGCAGAGCTAAAGGAAATCGTAGAA
>CAYSRI010000009.1:12936-15196 GCA_964433405.1 uncultured archaeon
AAAGGAGGTTAGGGTTCTGATAATTACAGGAAGCGGAAGGGCTTTCGCAGCGGGAGCAGACATAAACGAGCTTGTAAAAAGGGACCCACTCATGGCAATAGAGGCGTCGAAACTCGGTACAGAGCTTTTTGCAAGGATTGAGGAGCTTGAAATTCCCGTAATAGCCGCAATTAACGGTCTAGCTCTGGGTGGTGGTCTTGAGCTTGCAATGGCCTGCGACATCAGAATTGCTAGTAGCAAGGCGAAATTCGGCCAGCCAGAAATAAACATAGGCATATTTCCCGGCGGCGGTGGAACACAAAGGCTTCCAAGGCTGGTTGGAATGGGGATGGCCAAGAAAATGGTGCTCACCGGAGAGATGATAAGTGCGGAAGAAGCATACCGCATCGGATTGGTTGAAGAGATCGTAGAACCAGAGAAGCTCATGGACAGGACAAAGGAGATCGCTGCGAAGATTGCAGAAAAATCTGCAATCGCTGTAAAGCTCGCCAAGAAGGCTTTGAATGCCTCAATGAACACCCCGCTCAGAGAGGGTCTAAGATATGAAGTGAGCCTGTTCTCGATTCTATTTGCAAGTGAGGAGGCAAAAAGGCTCATGAAGGAGTTCCTAGAAAAGAGGTGATCGTATGTTTAAATGTATCGGAATTGTTGGTTTTGGATTGATGGGAACGCAGATAGCCCAGTTCTTTGCCCAACAGGGCTTTGAGGTGGTGGCAATAGACTCAAGGAAAGAGGCTTTGGAAAAGGGAATGGAGACGATTAAAAACGGGAGATTTGGCGTTAGACAAATTGTAGAGAAAGGAAAGATGAGTGAAGAAGAGGCAGAAAAAGTTCTTGGCAGAATAAAGACTTCCATGAATTACACGGACCTAAGAGAATGCGATCTGATAATCGAGGCCGTTTACGAGGATGTCGAGCTGAAGCTCCGAATATTAAAAGAGGTAAGCTCGAGCTGCGATGCGGTGATTGGCTCAAATACTTCCTCGATAAGCATCACAAAGCTCTCATCAGCTGTGAAGGATCCAAAGAAGTTTCTTGGTATCCACTTCTTCAATCCTGCGCAGGTTCAGAAGCTTGTTGAACTGATCGAAGGGCTGCTTACAGATAAAAAGCTCATCACGGAAATAAAGGAGTGGCTTGCAGGCCTCGGAAAAGTGCCGGTGGTCGTTAAGGATTCCCCGGGATTTGCAACAACAAGGCTTGGGCTCATACTGGGAAAAGAAGCTCTTCTTATGCTTCAGGAAGGCATTGCGACGCCTCAGGATATCGACATTGCTATGATGCTCGGCTACGGATACTCTATGGGTCCGATTGAGACCGGAGACCTCGTTGGCCTCGATACAAGGCTCAGAATTTACGAATCCATGTTCCAGATGACCAAAGACCCAAAGTGGGCCCCGCCTAAACTCCTGCAGCAGCTGGTCGATGCGGGCTACCTTGGGGATCCCACCGTAAAGCCCGGAAGCAAGGGAGGGGTTTACGAGTTTTACGGGCAGGAAAGGGCAACTCAGCTGCTGAAAAGGCTGAGAATCAGATAACCTGCGCAAATTTTTTAACCTATCTGTAAATTTTTTTTGTGTTCAGAGTCTACCCCCTTAGGGAGCTTTCAATAGAAGTGAGTAATCTGAAAATACGTGTTGATTGGGAGAATGGCAGTTTTCGCTATATCCGCTTTCTTGATGATTCAAAGGCTGAAAAGATACTTTTTGAGGATGCAGAAGTTTATGTGAATCCAGTGGAACCTGTGAATTTGCCCAAAAAAATAACGAACTACCTCTATATTGGCTTTCGTAAGCCAGTTTTGCTGTCCCCAGGAGCAACTGCAACCTTCTACCTCACTTTTCCGATCGAAATCGGTGTTATTTTGGCCGAAGAGAATGTTTATGAGGATATAGACGTTTTCAGCTTTGTTAAGCCCAAATACGCCCTCTACGGTGATCCTAGGGGAGGTGTGATTGGAAGATACTGGGAGAGCGAAGTTTTTACGAGAGTTCCGGAACTGGATCCACTGAGGGAGGGTATTCTGGAGCTAAGAGCTACAAATCTTTCGAACAAGTGGTGTGAGATATCTAAAGCTGTTTTCGACGTTTACGGCATGAAGATTTATTACAATGAGCGCGCGGTCTCTAGCATAGCCGAGATGAAAGTGCACTCGCAGCGCGTAGCGGACACTTACTTCATTAACAAACCCCTTTTTGAGGAGATGGTAAGAGCGGTCGAACTCTACACCGCAAGAGCTATACCCATGATTCCTACGAAA
>CAYSRI010000009.1:15206-19946 GCA_964433405.1 uncultured archaeon
CAGAGACCTCATAGTGGTATCTCTAATTCTGTTCATAGCATTCCTGATAGCAAAGATAATTGCAATGAGCATTAGAAGGTCTTTGGCGGACAAGATGAGGAAAGACCAGCTTGAAATCCTCGTCAAGTTCGTTTACACTGCAATACTGCTGATAGCCATTGTCACCGTTACCCCTATCCTCGGCCTGAATCTCACAGGTCTTTTAGTCGCTGGGGGGATTGCGGGCATAGTCATCGGTTTTGCAAGCCAGAAAGTCGTTTCTAATCTGCTATCGGGACTCTTTCTGATCGCTGAAAGACCAATGAAGATAGGGGACCAGATCGTTGTTGGAAATGTCGCTGGATTTGTGGAAGACATGAACATAATGTCAACCATTGTCAGAACCTATGACGGGCTCTACGTTAGAATCCCCAACGAAACTCTGTTCACCTCAAACATAACGAATCCAGTTGCAAATGCCGCAAGGAGATTCGAGTATACCATAAGCATCCGATACTCCGATAATGCCGATAAGGCAATCCAGATCATAAAAAATGTCATAGAAGAACACCCATTCGCCTTAAAGCTTCCAAGTCCAAGGGTCTTTGTGGACACCCTTGGCGACAGCGGGGTGAACATAATTGCAAGGATTTGGGCTCCTTCGAGCGAGTGGATGGACGTGAAGATGGATCTGCTTTGGAAGATAAAGGTGGAGCTGGAGAAGAACGGGATTCAGATTTCCTTCCCGCAGAGGGTTGTTTGGTTTGGAAAGGAACTCCAAGGAAGCAATCAAGGAAATTAAAAAAGAGTCTAAAATTTAATAAATTTTCCAGTTTTTGCAAGTTACCGTTCATTCCTAAAATTGCGCAAATGTGAGCTAGCTCTGCTCACAGAGGGGATTCTCACTTCATTGAGATATTCTCCCCACAAAATTCGCGGCTTATTGCCCAACATCCAATTGAGGGAAGCATTGTAATCTCTGTCAGGCTTAGCTGCAACAGTAAGTTAAATTCACAACGCTTCGTATATAACGTTATGACTTTCCGATTGTATTCGCTATTTGTGAAAAAGAAAAAAGCTTTATTTTCCCTTGAGGATCTCAAGACATGAAACTGCACGAGTATCAGGCCAAACGCATATTCGCAGATCACGGAATCAAGATTCCACGCGGAGCTGTAGCAGAAAACCCTGATGAGGTCAGAAGGGTTGCAGAGGAGCTTGGCGGAAGAGTTGTACTGAAAGCCCAAGTTCTGGTAGGTGGAAGGGGAAAAGCTGGGGGAATAAAGAAGGCTGATGGCGTTAATTCTGCTGTTGAGATTGCTAAAAAAATGTTCGGATCATTGCTTAAGGGAGAAATCGTCAAAAAGATCTATGTGGAAGAGCTGATCGAAATTAGGGAGGAATGGTACCTCAGCCTCGCAATAGACAGGGTTGAAAAATGTTTCTCGCTTATCTTCAGCACCGCCGGGGGGATGGATATTGAGGAAATAGCGCAGAAGTTTCCAGAAAAGATCGTAAAGACAAAAATCGACCCCAGGTGGGGCCTCTGGGAGTACCAGATAAGGGAAATATTAAGCGATGCGAAGATCAAAGGCAATTTCTGGAGGGAAATTACTAGCATTGTCAGGGCGCTTTACCAGATAATGACGAAATATGAAGCCGAGCTGGTGGAGATAAATCCCCTCGCCCTAACCGAAAAAGGTTTAATAGCGGCGGACGCAAAGATCAGCATCGACGAAAACGCCCTGTTCAGGCACAAAGAATTCGAAGCTTTGAGGGAATACGAAGGGTGCGATGAAGTCGAAAGAATGGCCATAAATGCGGGGCTGAACTATGTAAGGCTGGACGGAGATGTTGGGGTGATAGCAAACGGTGCTGGAATGGCCATGGCAACGATGGATCTGATTTACCTTGAAGGTGGCAAACCTGCAAATTTTCTTGACATCGGGGGCGGAGCTGGAGCTGATACGGTTAAAAAGGCCTTTGAAGTCCTATCCGCAGATCGAAACGTTAAGGTTGTGTTCATGAACATATTTGGCGGAATTACGAGGTGCGACGAAGTTGCTTACGGTATTTTAAAGGCCTTCAGGGAAATAAATCCCAGAGTACCCATCATCTTGAGACTTTCGGGAACCAATGAGGAGGAAGGGAGAAGGATAATCGAGGAGAATTTGCGAGATAAGGTGGAGATTGTCAAAACAATGGAAGAAGGAGCAAAGAGGGCTGTGGAGGTGGCAAAATGGCAATAATAGTGGATCAGAATACAAGGGCCATAGTTCAGGGAATCACGGGCAGCCAGGGCAGATTTCATGCCGAGAGAATGCTGAAATATGGAACCAAGATCGTCGCTGGCGTTACCCCGGGAAAGGGGGGTGAAGAGATTTTCGGTATTCCGATTTTCGACACGGTAAGAGAAGCAAAAAGGAAAACAGATGCAAATGCAAGTGTCATTTTTGTTCCAGCAGCATTTGCGGCTGATGCAATCATGGAGGCATTGAATGCGGGAATAAAGACGGTAGTATGCATTACCGAAGGAATTCCGGTGCACGACGAGCTCAGGGTTTACCTTAAAGTGAAAGAAGAAAATGCAATACTGGTAGGCCCCAATTGCCCTGGAGTCATCTCTCCCGGGAAATCACATCTCGGAATAATGCCCACACACGTTTTTAGAGAGGGAAAAGTTGGAGTTGTCTCGCGGAGTGGAACGCTCACGTATCAGATCTCATACAATCTCACATCGCTCGGCATCGGCCAGTCCAGCGTTGTCGGCATAGGAGGAGACAGAATAGTCGGACTTAGCTTTTCAGAAGTTCTTGAGATGTTTGAAAAGGACAGAGAAACTGAAGTCATGGTTCTCATCGGGGAAATCGGCGGTAGGGATGAAGAGAGGGCTGCGGAGTACATAAGGTGGAACATAAGCAAACCGGTCGTTGCCTACATCGCAGGGATTACAGCACCGCCAGGAAAAAGAATGGGACATGCAGGCGCGATAATCGAAGGTGGAGTTGGTACCGCGGAGTCTAAGATCAGGGCCTTCAAAGAAGTCGGTGTTGAAGTGGGAAAAACTCCGATGGAAGTTGCCGAGATCGTTGCAAGGAAGCTGAAATGAGACTCGACCTCTGGCTTGTAAAAAAAGGGTTCTTCAAAACCAGAAATAGGGCAAAGATTGCGATAAAGCTGGGGCTTGTTAAAGTGAACGGTCAACTTGCCACAAAGCCGTCGGCTGAAATTGACGAGGATGCAGTTATAGAAGTTCTCGACGACAAACCCGCCGGCTACTGGAAGCTTAGGGAGCTGGACGAGAGATTCCATATTTTTAGAGGGGATGAAACTGTGCTGGACTTGGGAAGCTCTGCAGGCGGATTTCTGCTTTATGCGAGCGAAAGGGCAAAATTCGTTTATGGAATAGAGTTCAGCAATGAGTTTGAGGATATTTTGAGGGAAATAGAGCGCGAAAGAGGAAATGTCAAAGTTTTCATAGATGATGCGTTCAGATTCGATGTCAAAAAGCTTGAAAGCGTTGACCTGATCCTCAACGACCTTACCCTTCCATTTTCCTCCTCGATGAAAGCCCTGAAGAGGTTCCTGCCCAAGCTCAAGCCAGATGGGAAAGTTCTCTTTGTCCACAAGCTGGGCAGAAAGGATGAAAAAGATCTGGAGAATTTTTCCGGATTCGAGATTCTGGATTTTGAAAAATCAAAGGACAAAAAAGAAGTGTACTACTTTCTAAGACCTAAGACCGCGTAGGGGTAGCTTGTGCCTGGAACTGACTTCGGCGCGGGCGATTAGTGACCGCGGGCTGAACGGCTCGCCGAAGCTTGCCGCTTACACCCCGGTCCTATCAACCCGGTCTTCTACCGGAGCCCTTAAGGGCGGCTCTTTTCGGGGATGGCTTCAGGCTTAGATGCTTTCAGCCTTTAGCCACTGGCGCGTAGCTGCCCGGCTATGCCCTGCCGGACAACCGGTGGACCAGTGGCGCCGGAGGCTCGTTCCTCTCGTACTAGAGCCTCCTTCCCCTCAGCCGCCCAAACACCCCCGTTAGATAGCAACCGACCTGTCTCACGACGGTCTAAACCCAGCTCACGATCCCCTTTAACAGGCGAACAACCTCACCCTTGGCCGCTGCTGCACGGCCAGGATGGGGAGAGCCGACGTCGAGGTAGCAAGCCCCCGGGTCGATATGTACTCTCGCCGGGGACGACTCTGTTATCCCTGGGGTAGCTTTTCTGACGTCATCCGGCCTCACCAAAAGGCCAGGATGGTTCGCTAGGCCCGCCTTTCGGCTCGTGAACCTTTATTGTGGGGGTTCACGTCAGGCCGGCTTTTGCCCTTGCACTCTACGGCGGAGTTCTGACCCGCCTGAGCCGACCTTTGGGCGCTCCCGATACCTTTTCGGGAGCGTGGCGCCCCACCCAAACTGCCCACCAACCGCTGTCCCGCCGAAGCGGTTAGCCCTACAGCTAAGGATGGGCGGTGTCTCATCGACGGCTCCATGCCCCCCGGAGAGGGCACTTCGAAGCCTCCCGCCTACCCTGCGCACCCTCAGCTGTAAGGCAACGGCAGGCTGCAGTAAAGCTCCACAGGGTCTTCGCTTCCCAACGGGGGTCCCCAGACTATTCGGCTGGGATGTCGGGTTCGCCGGCTTCCAGCAGGGGACAGTGGGGGAGTCGTTAATCCGTTCATGCAAGCCGCCAATTAAGCGGCAAGGTATTACGCTACCTTAAGAGGGTCATAGTTACCCCCGCCGTTTACGGGCCCTTC
>CAYSRI010000010.1:0-479 GCA_964433405.1 uncultured archaeon
GAGGAATTGTGAAGATCAAAATGCTAAGGAATTTCGAAAAAAGAAATGAAAAAGATTTGGTGGTGAAAGAGCTGGCTGAAAGGCTCAAGTGTAGGATTAAGGATGTAAGGGGGTTTGTGATAACCTTGGAGAGGTGAAGCCGATGGGTGTGAGCGACGTCCCTGCGGAGCTGCTAATAAGCAGGGTTGCAGAAAAATTGAAGGATGCAGTGTCTCCGCCGGAGTGGGCAAAGTTTGTGAAAACAGGGGTAAACAGAGAAAGGGCTCCAGAGCAGAATGACTGGTGGTACATCAGACTGGCTTCGATATTCAGGCGGATATATCTTGATGGTCCTGTAGGAATCGAAAGGCTCAGGACTTATTACGGCGGAAGAAAAAGGCGCGGAGTTAGGCCTGCACACTTCAGAAAGGGAAGCGGTGCAATTATAAGGAATGCGCTCCACCAGCTTGAGCAGTTGGGCTTTGTCAAAAAGACTTCAG
>CAYSRI010000010.1:489-8410 GCA_964433405.1 uncultured archaeon
AGCAGGAAGAGCTTATCTTGACAAAATTGCACAGGAGTTGAAGGCCGAGCTCTCTGAGAAAATTCCAGAGCTGAAAAAGTATTGAGGTGAACCTGATGGACGAGCTGGAGGAGATAAGGAGAAGAAAACTTCTGGAAATTCAGAGGCAGAAGGAGCTAGAAGAGCTTAGAAAGCAGGAAGAGATGAGGAGGCAATACGAGGCCCAGAAACAGGCAATATTGAGAGCGATTCTTGAGCCTGAGGCAAGGGAGAGGCTTGGAAGACTTAAACTAGCTCATCCGGATATTGCAGAGGCAGTTGAAACCCAGCTCGTCTATCTGGCTCAGGCAGGTAAAATCCAGAGCAAAATATCTGATGAAATGCTTGTAGAGATTCTGAGAAGAGCGCAAAAGAAGAGGGAAACGAAAATTGTTAGGAAGTGATCGTATGGGGAAGAAAACTTTGGGTGTTAAGTTAAGGCTTGCCAAAGCCTTAAAGCAGAACGTTCGCGCTCCTGTATGGGTTACGATTAAAACTGGAAGGAGAGTTTTTGGTAGCCCTAAGAGAAGGTATTGGAGAAGGAGGAAGCTGAAGGTCTGAGGTGGCAATATGGCGAACATTCAGGTTGAGAGAATATACTCTCTAAGGCTCAGGCAGAAGCTTGTCGGGTACCCCAGATGGCTTAGGGCCAAAAAGGCTACAAAATACCTCAGAAATTTTCTAAGCAGGCACATGAAGGTCCCTCCTGAAAACGTGAAACTCAATGAGAAAGTAAATGAATTTCTGTGGAGCAGAGGGGCTAAATGGGCTCCAGCGAGGATTAAAGTTAGGGCGGTAAAGTTTGACGACGGGATCGTCGAAGTTGAACTTGCATGAAGCTTTTGGCAGTTCGTGGAAATCCACTGATTGGACTTTATGCCAAAGTTTCAGAGAATTTTGCAATAATTGGGGTGTCTGACGAAAAGCTTGAATCTTCTTTAAGGGAAACTTTGGGTGTTGAGGTTGTATCAACCACCATAGCCGGTTCTGAGCTTGTTGGATCGATGGTTTTAGTAAATTCAAGAGGAATTGTCGTCAGCAGCGGAATCATGGGCAAGGAACTGGAAAGGCTTAGAGCCAAAGTTGAAGTTAAAGTTGTGGATACACCAATGACCTGTCTGGGAAACAATTTTTGCGTTAACGATAGAGGCGGGATTTCTCATCCAGAATTGGATTCAGATATCATTAGAGAGGTCAGTGAATTCCTCGATATAGAAATATCTCGGGGAACAATAGGGGGAATCAAAACCGTCGGAATGGCGGCAGTGATAACTAATAAGGGCGGTATTGTACACCCAAATGCCACGGAATGGGAACTTAAAAAAATATCGAAGCTCATGGGCGTAGAAGTTTTGAAAGGAACAGCAAACTTTGGCAACGATATGGTGGGTTCAAGCATTCTGGCGAATTCAAAAGGTTATTTGGTTGGTAGAGACACCACAGGCTTGGAGTTGGGGATTATTGATGAAGCCTTGTTTCCGTGAGGTGGTTGAATGTTCGAGGTGAAGGGTTCTTTTAAGGATATTGATGGCTGGAAAAGGTTTAGGAAGTTGATAAATGCGGATAACGAGAAAATGGCAATTGAGAAACTGATGTCAATCATAGGCAGCAACCATAAGGTAAAGAGATGCCTGATTAAGGTTGAGGAAATAAAAAAGGTGGGGCAATGATCGAGGAAAAAGTTGCAATACTGCAGCAGATTCAAAGGGATTTTGAGCTACTCCAGAGGAGATTGGTTGAACTCGAACTTGTTGCTAATGAGTACAGGAGAGCGGTTTCCACACTAGAATTTCTGAAAGGCACTGAGGGTGAAGTAAATGCCCTCATAAGCTTGGGTGGTGGAATTTACGCATATTCAGATATAAAGGAGAGCAAAAAGGTTCTTGTAGACGTCGGTTCTGGGGTTGTTGTCGAAAAAGATGTAGAAGGCGCTTTGGAATTCCTAAAAAAGAGACTAGAGGAAATTGATAGGTCTAGCGCTGATACGACGAATGCACTCAAAAGCTTAGCTATTGAAGCTTCGAAGATTCAGCGGGAAATAGCAGAGCTATCAAAGAAGAAAGAGGAGTGAGATGTTCAAAGTTCTTAAGGAAAAACTTAAGCAGTTAAAGGATAAAGTGGACAGTTTTGGGGAGAAGGTAACCGCTATTGCAGGCGGAGAGGTAATAATCAGCGAGGATAAGATCGAAGAAATTCTTGACGAGCTCGAGATAGCCCTTCTAGAAAGCGATGTAGCCTTTGAGGTTGTCAGCGAAATAAGGAAAAATTTGAAGGAACAACTTGTAGGAAGAAGGAAGAAAATCGGAGAAAGCCTATATAATATGGTTGAAAATGAGCTAAAAGCGACCCTTCTCCAAATTCTTGAAAGGAATCAGTTCGATTTTGATGATTTTGTCAGCAGAAGGTTGAAAGAAAAAAAACCCCTAAACATAATCTTTGTAGGTGTCAATGGCACCGGAAAAACCACTACAATTGCAAAGGTTGCAAAGAGACTTATGGACAGATACAGCGTAGTAATAGCAGCTGGTGACACTTTGAGAGCCGGAGCAATTGAGCAAATCGAAGAACATTCAAAAAAACTCGGAATTAGGCTTATAAAACACAATCCTGGTTCAGATCCGACTGCGGTTATTTTCGATCCCCTAAACCAAGCTGAAAGCAAGGGAAACGATATAGTCCTCGCCGATACTGCAGGGAGAATGCACACAACAAAGAACCTTTTGGATCAGCTTGAAAAAATAAAGAGGGTTACGAAGCCAGATCTTGTTATTTTTGTTGACGAAAGTATCGCGGGAAATGATGCCGTAGAAAGGGCGAGGATGTTCAACGAAATTATCGGAATAGATGGAACCATTCTAACAAAAATTGATGCGGACCCAAGGGGGGGAACTGCCATATCAATCTGCTATGCAACACAAAAACCCATTCTCTTTCTTGGTACAGGGCAGGGCTACGACGATCTCGTTAAATTCGACGCTAAATGGCTGGTAGAAAGGATATTCTCATGATTGTAATTCCTTTCAAGCCGATAAATCCTAAATCCCGGCTTAGCAGCGTCTTAAGCGAGGAAGAAAGGGAGGAATTCGCAAAACTGATGTTAATCGATGTCATAAACGTTCTTAGAGCTCATGAGCTGGAAATAAAAGTTATTTCGACCTCGAAGTTGGATTTGGACTTGGAAGTTGAGCTCGTAGAAGATCAAAGAACACTTGACGAGTGCATAAACTCTGAGCTTAAAGAGGTGCCAAAGGCAATTGTGATGTCTGACCTTCCTTTGTTGAATTCCGAAACCATTGAGAGATTTTTGAAAAGCGATGGCGATGTTGTAATCGCCCCGGGAAGAAAAGGTGGGACTAACATGCTTCTTGTAAGAAAAGAGGGTTTTAGAGTCTCCTATCATTACTGCAGCTTTCTTAAGCATATCGAGATCGCCAAAAGCAAGGGTTTCAGCTGGAAAGTATTCGATTCCTTTTATTCTTCGGTTGATATAGATGATGAAAGCGACCTTCTTGAGTTGATGATCCACGGAGAGGGTAAACTCTCAAAATCTTATTTAGAGGATCTTGGTTTCCGCATAAAATTTGACAAAACCCCGGTGCTGATTAGGGTTCAGAATTTATGATACCTGACCTACGATAGGTTTTTTTACAAGTGATCAAACAAGAACCAATGGATGAGTTCGAGATCTGGGTCGAGAAGTATAGGCCAAAGACCCTAGATGAAGTCGTTGGGCAGGATGAGATTGTAAAAAGACTGAAGGGCTACGTTGAGAAGAAAAATATCCCTCATATGCTTTTCTCAGGTCCTCCGGGCACAGGCAAGACAGCAACTGCGATAGCACTTACGAGGGATCTGTTTGGCGAAACTTGGAGGGACAACTTCATAGAAATGAATGCAAGTGACGAAAGGGGAATAGATGTTGTTAGAACCAAAATAAAGGAGTTTGCAAGAACAGCTCCGATTGGCGGGGCTCCATTCAAGATCATATTTCTTGACGAGGCGGACGCTCTTACCGCAGACGCTCAGGCAGCACTAAGAAGAACAATGGAGATGTTTTCAAGGAGCTGCAGATTTATTCTGAGCTGTAACTACGTTAGCAGAATAATAGAACCCATACAAAGCAGATGCGCTGTTTTCAGATTCAAAGCTGTCCCCAAAGAGGCTATGAGGAAAAGACTTTTGGAGATCTGCCACAAAGAGGGGGTGAAAATAACTGAAGACGGAATTGAAGCTATTCTATATGTTTCGGGAGGAGATTTTAGAAAGGCTATAAATGCCCTGCAGGGGGCTGCTGCAATTGGAGAAATCGTGGACAGGGATAAGATTTTCCAAATAACAGCAACTGCTCAGCCACAGGAGATTGCCGAAATCCTCGAAACAGCTCTGAACGGGAAGTTTGAGGAGGCTAGAGAAAGGTTGAACAAACTAATGATTGAATACGGAATGAGCGGAGAAGATGTAGTTGCGCAGATATTTAGGGAGATTACTGGCTCAAATATGAACGAAAAGCTCAAGGTTTTGCTGATTGACAAACTTGGTGAGATCGATTTCAGACTTACAGAGGGTGCTAACGAGAGAATTCAGCTTTCAGCTTTCTTGGCATACGTTTCAACAATCTCGAAGAAGTGATGTGGTCAGAATATAGAAGAGAAAAAATTGAATGTTACGAAAGGGCTAAAAAAGAGGGGAAAATAGACGGGGATATACTCCCTCTTTTGGAAAAAATCAACGAGAAAGAGAACTATGTGACTCTTTCAAGCTGCAGCGGAAGAATCTTGGTGATAGATTTGGACAACTTTGGTGATAAGAAAAATTCAGAATTTTTAGGGAAGTGGCATGTTTTTGCCAATTTTGAAGAAGTGTTTGAATCCGTTAACAGGTGCAAACGGCAAGGATGGTTGATTCAGGATCCCCCAATAATACACGTTGCTTGTAGGGATTTATTGTCTGCTAGGAATTTGGTGGCTGTAGCGAATAACTCGGGGTTTAGAAGGAGTGGAATAATCTCGCTTCAGAATTATGTTGTAGAAATAGCTTCTTTCGAGAGATTGGAACTTCCTGTGGCCATAAACGGGAAAAGGATAGTAGAGGAAAACTATTTGCGAATCGTAGTGGAAATCGCAAACAAGAAGCTTAGGAGTGGGAAAAGAAAAATAGAGAGGCTTGAAGAGCTCATTTCTTCCTTGTAAATAGCAGGCCTATTGCGGAGACAAATAGAGCGGCAAATACCGTTGCGGCAAATCTATAAATCGAGTCCTTGATTTCGGGGTTGATTATGTAACCTGCAGTTCCCCAGATGATCAGGCCGATCGAAATCGCGATGAAGGCCGATGTAAAGTACTTTCCAACCTTTCTACCCTCACTGAATGCATCTATTGCCCTTGCTATTGCTATGGCCACTGCGGAAAGGGTAATCCACGAGATGCTGTAGAATATGAACGTTGCTACAGCCATGTGCGGGATCGTGTGGGCGATGGAGGCATTGAAACCTACGGCAAAACCAATCAGCATCAGAACGCCTGCCCCAAGGTAAAATACGAATGATAGTCTCCCCTCGCTTACACTTTTTCTGACCCCTTCTAGGAATCCCTCCAAGGATTTGTCCAGACCGTAGGCTTTTCCAACAAAATATAATCCCAAGAAAAGAATTATCCCTCCAACTCCCCATTCTGGATGCTGTATTAGGAGAAAGAAGGAATATACTAAGAATATTATGCCTATAGGGGCAAGAGTTACCCTTGCAACCTTTGGCTCGTTGAACATTCTTCTGAGGAGAAAATAAGTGCTTTCAAGTGTCTTGCTCTGCTTTACAACAACCCTGTGGAGCAGATCGACCTTAAATCTTGAGTAAACAAGGGGCATTACGAATTCATCTTCAGAACCATCAGTTACGATGATTACACTTTCAGGATTGAGATTTATTAAAATGCTGTCTAGCTGTTGAGCAATTTTTGTGTCTGAGACTTTACCAACGTTTTTGTCGCCAGTTACAACCACAACTTCACATTCCTCTCCCTTCTCCACAAGTTCGTCGTAAATCTTAATTGCCGAAAACATTGCGTTGGCATCTGAATCCTCGGGGTCAGCCAGAACAAGCCTTACTGCAGCCTGAAGAACGTTTTCTCTGCCGATAACGGGAGAGGCTATCCCAACCTTTTGCCCGAGATCGTCGTCTCTGTCAATCGCTATAACTACTTTTTTTGCCACAAACTAAATTGGCTAAAAAATATATAAGATTATCTCAGCTTCCCGAACATCTCCCTTGCAATCGTGTTCAGCTGAACTTCTTTTGTACCTTCGTAGATCTCAGTGATCTTTGCATCTCTCAAAAATCTCTCGACTTCGTATTCAGCAATGTAACCGTAGCCACCGTGCATTTGTACCGCCTCATCGCAGACCTTAACGGCGAGCTTTCCGGCAAGGTATTTTGCCATTGAAGTTAGAGCGGGATCCGGCTTTTTGGCGTCGAAATTCCAGGCTGCCTTGTAAACTAAAAGTCTAACAGCCTCTATTTCAGCCTTTAAATCGGCAATTCTGTGCTGCAAAGCTTGGAAAGCCCCTATAGGCTGACCGAACTGTTTTCTCTGCTTCAGGTAGTTGACAGTTCTATCAAATGCACCTTGAGCAATTCCAAGAGCTTGGGCTGCGATCTCAATTCTGCTCTCATTGAAAAACTCTAATACCTGATAAAAACCCCTATTCAGAGTGCCAATAACAGCACTGCTGTCCAATCTGAGATCTTTAAATACGACTTCACCTGTTGGAGAAGCTCTGATACCTAATTTCCCTTTGATTGGGGTTACTTTAATCTCATCGCACTTTTTCGCCAAGAACAGCGTGAAGCCGCGGTATCGAGGCTGAGTTTCTTCTGTAACGGCCAATATGATGAAGTAATCTGCTATTGGGGCATTTGTGATGAAAGTCTTCGAACCATTGATCACCCACTCGTCACCGTCTTTCACAGCTTTTGTTCTTATAGCCGTAAGATCGCTACCTGCTTCTGGTTCCGTATAACATCCGGCCGTGATTGCCCTTCCTTTTGCAACCTTTGGTAACACTTCTTTTTTCTGTTCTTCGTTTCCAAACATCATTAAAAGCTCGCAGGAGAAGTCAGAGAGAATCAAAGCGCTTCCAATGGTGCTGTCTGCTCTGCATAGCTCTTCGGCCACTATTATGTTTTCCAGACAGCCCAAGCCTCCACCACCGAATTCTTCTGGAAAATGAATACCGATGAAGCCGAGCTCGCAAGCCTTCTTCCAGAGTTCATGAGGGAACTCCTCATTTTTGTCGAAATCTTCCGCTTTATCCTTCACAAATTCTTTTGTTGCAAACTCTCTTGCTGCCTTTCTTATATCTTCCTGTTCTTGGGTAAACTCGAAGTTCATAAATTTCCTTTTATCGGTTGTTTAATTATTTTTTCATTTTTGTTCCTCTGACTCTTATCCAATGTTTTACCAACTATATTACCCACTCTTAGATAAATTGGAAAAACTTAAAAAGCTAAACACTCGATCTCGAGAAGAGGTGAGATGTTGAAGGCAATTGAGACTGTCTTCGTTTCATTGACGCTCGCCTTAACAGCTTTGGGGTTTGTAGGGGCTTACCTGATGCATTTCTCTCCTCTGCTGCCTGTAGAGTTACCAGTGGAGCCTTACGAGTCGGCTTTTGGAGTTCCTTGGAGATATCTTGTAGCCCTATACGTGTTTTTAGTGCTTTTGGGAACTGCAGCGATAGCTTCTGCTGGTGAAGTCCTTCACATTAAGGAAATTGAGGTGATAGTTAAGGATGCAGTTGTAATTGCCATCATCTCCATTATTGTGGGTTTGATTACAATTGCAGTTGACTTAGAGATGGAGGCATTGAAACCTACGGCAAAACCAATCAGCATCAGAACGCCTGCCCC
>CAYSRI010000010.1:8420-15764 GCA_964433405.1 uncultured archaeon
TTTAGGTCACGCCAATCCCACAAGCGTCATGTACTGGATGATAATGTTTTACATTCTCGAGCTTATCTTTTTAATCGTCGAAGCTTGGTTCTACTTCAGAAGCGATTTGGTCAAACAGTCTGAACTTAAAGGCGTTAAGGGGGCGGTTGGGAAAATTCTATCCTTGCGTTTCATAGGTGACTATATCCAGAATAGGTATTTCACATCCTCAGCCCTAAACAAACTGGCCAAATACCTAACAACGAGTGACAAATCAATCGACTCGGAAGTGGCTAGATCCATAGGCATTGTAGCGCTGATCACGGCTGTTTTGGCATATAGCAATCTTGGAGCACTCTTTGCTGCCAGCTATATTCCACTCTGGCACGATGCAATAACTCCCATCTACTTTGTTGTTACCGCGATATTTGGAGGAGCGGCAATACTGATCATTGCAACCATTGTTACAAGTTGGGCCACCAGTTCGAAGGAAAAGCTTTCCGCATTGCCCGTTCTAAGAAAAATCCTAGGCGTCTC
This sequence comes from uncultured archaeon, assembly GCA_964433405.1. Taxonomy (GTDB): domain Archaea; phylum Halobacteriota; class Archaeoglobi; order Archaeoglobales; family Archaeoglobaceae; genus WYZ-LMO2. Next base: position 8,937 of record CAYSRI010000010.1, read on the forward strand.
CCTCGCGATAGCACTTCTCTTCACGGCATGGAGGGCAGTCATCGTTGGTTATCCCGGTGTGAACTACTTTGCGACGATCTCTGTTGCAAACCTGATGTTTGGAAGCTATGCGCTGAACTTCTGGATCATGGAAGTCCTGCTGGGTATGGTAATTCCAATCTTCTTATTGCTGTGGAAGGGAAACAGCATCAGAGCGCTTCTTGCTTCATCGGTTCTTGTGGTTGCAGGAGTCTTCACGTACAGATTTGACTTCATCTTTGCTGGACAGGTTGTGAAGAACATCTCGGGGCTGTCGCTACCTACACCACCCCACCCGTTCGAAGTCATGTTCATCTTGGGCGCACTCGCACTCTTAAGTTTTGCATATTATGCAGTTTACAAGCTGCTGCCAATGGAGGTGGATCATGCATCGTAGGGAGTTTTTGAAAAGCGTGATTACTATCCCGTTTATACCGGGTTTCAGGATCGTGATACCTTCTGGGAGAACAAGGGAAATGGTGGAGACCGGTCCTGCTAAGAAATACGCCATGGTAGTAGACATAAATAAGTGTATTGGCTGCGGAAAATGCGTCATAGCGTGCAAAACCGATAATCACGTTCCGATGGAAGCTAAAATTTCTAGAACCTGGATAGAGGGGTATTTGGATGGCAAGAAGCTCGTGATGAACACAGATGAGAATCCTTTCATGAAATCAAAGGCCAGTAAAGGATTTTTTGTTCCAAAGCTGTGCAATCATTGCGCAAATGCCCCCTGCGTTAACGTATGCCCCGTATACGCAAGATTTCACACGAAGGATGGCATAGTTCTAGTAGACAAGGAAACATGCATAGGTTGCAAGTACTGCATCACTGCATGCCCCTACGGAGCAACTTTCGTCCATCCGGAGGAGAAGGTGACTGACAAATGCACATTCTGTTACCACCGTCTCAGAAAGGGATTGCTGCCGGCCTGCGTTGTCGTTTGCCCCACAGGGGCAAGAAAGTTCGGGCCGCTTGAGGAGGGCAGCGAGGTTTACGAGCTTATAAAGAAGAACAGAACTACGGTTCTAAAACCCGAGGCGGGAACTTATCCGAGGGTGTTTTACATAAACCTTGATACGGTGGTGGAGTTATGAAGATCTCAACTGCAGTCTTTTCAATTGCCATACTGATCTACGCTGCCGTTTTGGTGTACACTTTCGTCATATCGCCGTACATAAAAGAGGAGAGCATAATTTTGGCCATTGAAGAGGAGATGGGAAAAGAAACTATTCACGTTCAAAGCGAGGTTTGCAAGCAGTGCCACCTAGAAGTTTTCACAAACCTATCGCTCGGAAATCATTCCGGTGTTGAATGTGCAGCATGCCATGGAACTGGAAAAGAACATGCAAAGCTCAGGACTGCAGGAAGTATTGTTGTCGAAGACAATAGAGACGCATGCATGATCTGCCACAAGAAAATTGCTGGTAGGAACATTTCAACGGTTGAGGAAAATCACGGGAGCGGAGTCAGATGCAGCTATTGCCATGATCCCCATTCTGCAAACATTCCTAGCAAATGATCCATGTTGTACTTGTCGAACTAAAGATTCCTGAAAACGTTGGCTTCATAGCCCGCGTTTTAAAAAACTTTGGATTCGAGAAGCTCTACCTTTACAATTGCAGGGTAACAGAGGAGAGTTTTAAGACTGCTGCAAATGCAAAAGATGTGCTCGAGAACGCTGTGGTTGTTGAAGACCTGTTCTCATTTCTCTCTCAGTTTAACATGATCGTGGGCACCACGGGAATTTCCGGAGGCGATTATAGGTTTTTTAGAAAGCCGCTGCTCACTCCGGAAGAGCTTTTAGAATATCTTGAGGGTGAAGTAGCGATCCTTTTCGGAAGAGAAGACTTCGGCCTTTTGAACGAAGAAATAGAGAGATGCCATCTGCTTGTTAAGATCCCAACAAGCGATGCCTATCCGGTGATGAATGTAAGCCATGCAGCTGCGGTCCTGCTTTATTTCCTCAGCAAAAAGGATGTGCCGAAGGTTGAGAATCTAGCGAAGGCAGGAGAGATAGAAATTCTGATAAACAAAGTCTCGGAATTGCTAGAAATGGTAGGATTTCCAAAGCAAAGAGAGAGAAGGGAACTTATTACCCTCCGCAGGGTTCTTGGAAGAGCGAGGCTTAGGGATTATGAACTTCAAACGCTTTTTGGTATCGTCAGCAAAACCATGAGCGCTATTGAAAGGCTAAAGAAAAATATTAATAACCAATAGATTTTCATTATGAAAACTTTGATCCTTGCAGGTGGCAAAGGAACTAGATTATGGCCATTGAGCAGGGAACTTATGCCAAAGCAGTTCATAAAGATCTTCGACAGTTCAAGTTTATTTCAGAAGACACTGGAAAGGGCCCTTGTTTTTTCAAAGCCTGATGAGATCTTTGTTGTAGCAAATGTGGAATACAAATTCAGGATTATTGACGATATGAAGGATTTGAACATCGAGATACCGAAGGAAAACATATACCTTGAACCCCGGGCCAAGAGCACACTTCCGGCAATATTATGGGTTTTAAGAACGAATTCTGGAAAATTTGCGATTCTCCCGTCTGATCATTTTGTTGAGGTCAATGAAGACTACAGGAATGCATTCAGGGCTGCAGAGAAGCTTTCCGAAAACTTCTTGGTCACGTTTGGAGTCAAACCCACGAAGCCGCACACTGGCTACGGATATATAAAGCCGGGTAAAGGTTTGGGGTATGGCTTTATTGTTGATGAATTTAAGGAAAAGCCTGATATGATGAAAGCGAAGGAGTTTGTCGAGAGTGGTTACCTCTGGAACAGCGGAATGTTTCTCTTCGATTCTAAAATCTTTTTAGAGGAGGCGAAAAACCTTGTTCCGGAGATATTCGAAGCTTTTGAGACGCATGAAAGCCTGGATGAAGTATATGACAAAATACCTGAAATCTCCGTTGATTACGGGATTCTTGAGAAATCCAATAAAGTTGCCGTTGTCCCCCTGGATGTTAAGTGGAGCGATCTGGGAAGTTTCGACTCACTCTACGAAATCTTGCAAAAAGACGAGTTCGGAAATGCAGCTATAGGGGAAAAACCTGTTGGTATCAATTCCAAAAACAACCTTGTTGTTGGGCAGAAGCTGATAGCAACAATAGGAGTCGAAAACCTGATAATAGTCGATACGGAAGATGCGCTCTTGGTTTCGAAAATGGGTGAATCAGAGAAGGTCAGGGAAATATATAAGACCCTTTCTGCTAGAAATGACAGAAGGGTTGTAATTCACAGAACAGCATTTCGTCCCTGGGGTTCATACACTGTGCTTGAGGAAGGAGAAAGATACAAGATAAAAAGAATCACAATCAAGCCAGGAAAAAGGCTGAGTCTGCAGAGACACTATCATAGAAGCGAGCACTGGGTGGTGGTTAAGGGAACAGCCCGAGTTTACTACGATGGGAAGGAAACCCTCCTCCGCCCAGGAGAGAGCACCTTTATTCCTGCAGGAGTCCTTCACAGACTTGAAAATCCAGGAAGGGTAGATCTTGAAGTGATCGAGACACAGATCGGAGAATATCTCGAGGAGGACGACATAGAGAGGATTGAGGATGACTATGGTAGAGAATAATCACTTTTGCGAAATCAGCGATATAAGCAGAGATTCAACCTCTCCGAGGCTTTTTGAAATTTTTCTTATCTCATCAATGTCGAGCTCCCCTTTTTTGCCAAGCGAAGCGTCGACGAACATCCCTCTGCTTACGAGATCTCCAAACTTCCTCGGCGGGAGATAGCTTACGACCCTGTTTCCCTTAGCCAAATCCTCGGTGTTCGTAATTACTTCAATCTTGAAGCCGCAGTCAACGAGACATAGCCATAGATTGCCAGTTTTTCTTTTTGAAAGCACGTCACCTGAGAAATACCTTATAGCTTCGTAAACCTTCTGAATCTCGCCCCTTTTCATCAGTTCGGGAAGCTTTTCAAGATACTCCAGCCAGTAATGTGCAGTAATTCCATTAAAATCGTTTTGCTGGATATCTTTTCTCAACTTGGACGCCATTTCCGATATTTTTAGCAATTCCTCGAGCTTTGCAACCTCTTCAGCGGGCATGTAGCTGTATTTCACAACCTGAAGGTTTGCCTCAATTTCTCCCAAATTAGCGACAAACTCCTTCCTTTTTGGAATTCTTAGAGAATTGGAAATTCTTTTAAGCTCTTCAATCCCTCTTTCTGCCAAGAGAATCCTGAAGTCTTTCGGTTCCATTTTAGGCTGTTTCGGATGCAGATTATGAATTTTTTGATCAAAAGTCGCAAAGGGATTTTATGCAAACGTAAAACTTTTTCTATGCAGATAGGGGTGATTGGAGCAAGTGTTTGCGATGGAGACATTTATGAACTCGCTTTTCGTGTAGGTCAGCTTCTAGCCGAGAATGGCTGCATCTTGATCAATGGCGGACTCGGCGGAGTCATGGAAGCCAGTGCAAAAGGTGCAAAGAGCAAAGGTGGAATAACGGTTGGAATTCTTCCGGGAAGGAGTGAGGAAGCTAACCCGTTCATCGACATAAAGATTGCAACCGACATGGGTCATGCGAGGAACGTGATAATCGTACATTCCTCAGATGCGCTGATATCCATAGGGGGCGAATTCGGGACGATTTCTGAGATTGCGATCGCACTGAAGGAAGGGAAGCCTGTAGCAGCTCTCAGGCCTCCAGTTGTATTGAAGGGCATGAAAGTCTTCGAAAAACCTGAAGATGCTGTTAAACACGTTCTCTCCTTCAGAAGATCCCCTCCTTGAAATATTTTTCGAGAATTTTCTTCTGTCCCCTCCTAAGGATTTCTGAAAGCGTCGATGGGGCAATTCCGAAGTGAGCTGCGATCTCTTCAAGCTTTATTCTTTTTGGAAAGTCGAAGTAGCCTTTATCATACGCAAATTTCAGAACTTCTTCTTCTCTGAATGTTATCTCGCTTCTACCTTCTGGTCTGCCCTTGTATGCTATTTCAAATTCAACCTTTAAGGATTCGAGTTTTTCTATAAAAGCCAAGAAGTCGTCATCATCGCAGATTACCTGCCATAGAACGGAATCCTCTTTTATTTCTACAGATGTTATTATGCATCCAGCCTCGAGGATTGGAAGGGCTATAAAGCAGCTGTGCTCTTTTAGCAAGATTCTTGCGTCTCTTTCCGAGGTTATCGCAACGTCGCAGAGTGGAGGTAGATTCGAAAGTAGCTCCACAATCTTTTTTGCCTTTACTCTAAGCAGACCTCTGATCGAATCATTCTTCCTTGAAAAACCCTCTATTTTTAGAACGCAGTCATTGGCAATTGCTTTAAGACAGCTAAGTGCGCAATTTTCTGGAAGTTTTGTTATAATCTGCACTTCAAGCACGCTCTAAGTTCTCTCTTAAAAATAAATGTTTGCGAAAATCTTAGGGAGCAAAGATATATGAAAGTTCTGAATCAAAGTAAAATATGGAGTCCGGAAGAGTTAGTTACCATGAAAGCATTAATGAAATGTATCGAAGAGTAAAAGCCGATAGGGTTACGAACGTTGTGGACAGATTTGAGGCCCAGGAAAAGGCAAGATGTCCTTTTTGCAGTGCTGGTCTGAGCTGCCAGCTTTGTAGCATGGGTCCCTGCAGAATTGGCAAAGAAAGGCCATATGGTGCTTGCGGTATTGATGCAGCTGGAATGGTCGTCAGGAACTTCGTCCATAAAAACATGCTCGGAACTGAGGCATACACATATCATGCGATAGAGGCAGCAAAAACGCTGAAAGCGACAGCAAAAGGCTTAACGCCTTATGAAATACAAGACGTTGAGAAGCTGAAGTGGTTTGCTAGTAAGCTTGGCCTTGCGGGAAGCGATCCGAGAGAACTTGCAGAGAAAGTGGCTGACTTTGTGATATCCGATCTGAGTTCGGTAGAGAGAAGCAAGCTTGTGGAAATTTTTGCTCCAGAAAAGAGAAAAGAAATATGGAAGAAGCTTGGAGTTATTCCATCCGGCGTTTTTCAGGAATTGCTGACAGTAGGAAGTTCTGCGATGACAAATGTTGACAGCAATTACGTTTCCTTGGCTAAGAAGAGCATGGCGATGAGCATCGCAACCTGCCTAGCAGCGCAGCTTTCGCTTGAAATAATTCAGGATATTCTCTTTGGAACTCCAATGCCACATGAAAGCTATGCTGATCTTGGAATCCTTGATCCTGAGTATGTTAACATCGCGGTTGATGGACATGAGCCATTCGTAGCTGTTGCCTTGATAAAAATCGCTGAGCGTGAAGAAGTACAAAGAAAAGCGAAAGAAGCCGGAGCGAAAGGTTTGAGGATAATTGGATTTATAGAGACAGGTCAAGAGATATTGCAGAGAATCAGCAGTCCTGTTTTTGCTGGGATAGTTGGAAACTGGATCGTTCAGGAATTTGCATTGGCAACGGGTTGCGTAGATGTTTTTGCTGCAGACATGAACTGTGCTTTGCCTTCTTTACCCGAATATCAGCGCTATGGCGTCAAAATAATTCCCGTGAGCAGACTTGTTCGATTTCGTGGAATGGACGAAGGCTTGGACTACGAGCCAGAAAAGGCTGAAGAAATTGCACAAAAGCTGATCGAGATCGCAATTGACAATTTCAGAAAGAGGGATAAAAGCAAGGCTGTTAGAATTGAAAGAAGGCAGAAAATAATTGTTGGCTTTTCTCCAGAGGCCATTTTGAAGGCTTTGGGTGGAAATCTTGACCCACTACTCAATGCGATAAAGAAGGGAGATATAAAAGGAATAGTCGCTCTTGTGAGCTGCACAACTCTCAAAAATGGTCCTCACGATTATAACACAGTTACCATTGCTAAAGAACTGATA
>CAYSRI010000010.1:15774-19752 GCA_964433405.1 uncultured archaeon
AAAGAGAGACATCTTAATACTTTCAATGGGATGTGGGAACGCAGCCCTGGAAGTAGCTGGTCTAACATCTCTTGAAGCTATTGAGCAATCGGGAGAAGGGCTGAAAAAAGTATGCAAAGCTCTTGGAATACCTCCAGTTCTCAGCTTTGGTACTTGTACCGATGTTGGTAGAGCTGCTTATTTGGTAAAACTAATAGCTGAGACTCTTAACGTTGACATTCCACAGCTACCCATCGCAGCTACGGCCCCAGAGTATATGGAGCAAAAGGCTACCATAGATGCTGTTTTTGCCGTGGCTTATGGAATAACAACCCATGTGTCACCGATTCCACCCATAACTGGGAGCGAGGATGCGGTTAAATTCTTTGCAGACGATATTCAGCGCCTAGTTGGAGGGAAAGTTCTTATAGAGGAAGATCCGTTCAAAGCAGCAGACCTAATAGAAAAAGTGATTCTCGAAAAAAGAAGAAATCTCGGTCTAGATAAATCTTAAAAATTTTTTATGGGGCCGGTGGGATTTGAACCCACGACTTGCGGGTCTCTTCGGGTCAGCGCTCCAATGGATCATCACACTTCAGCAGACCCACAATTCATCACACCACTGGAGCCCGCCGCGCTTCCTGGCTACGCCACGACCCCTCGCTAGTTTTTAAAATCGGTAGAAATATAACCTTTTCTCATCCCAAGAGCATTTCTTGATGGCAGCTTGCGGTAGACCCATAGCAAACTATATGACTGAAAAGCTAAAAATCTGGATTTTTTAATTACTGTTGCGGCTAAGTACCCCTCCGAAAGGAAGGGGATACAGCAGGGAAGAGCGGAAGTAAAACTTTATATAGTTTTCCTGCCCAGTTTTTTAAGATTGGGAGTTGGACAGAGACTACAATGCTTCCCTAAACATCCTAAATGTGAGGCTGCGAACCAAGAAATGCCTGGGGAGAGACATAATCCATATAATTCTTTACAGTAAGGTTATCGAGTGGCACGTTCTCTCAATGAAGCGGGAAGCTCCTTGCGTGAGAGGGAGAGTTCACCATGAGAGTCGCCGGTATCGATGTTGGATTGAATTTCTGCAAGCTTGCAGTAATCGAGGATGAGCTGCTATACATCGGCGACTATAGAATAGAAAAATTAAAAGGGGTTATTGCGGCTGGAATTGATGCACCTCTTTCTTTTCCAAAAACTGGAATGCTAAGAGAATGTGAAAGAAGGCTTTTAAAGCTTGGAATTAAACTTTTTCCTTCAGGAGCACCTTTTTTTAAACCAATCGCGCTCAAAGGAATGGAAATCGCTGAAGAACTTAGGGAGAATGGTATAAGGGTTTATGAAGTATATCCATATGCAACGAGAGTATTGATGGGAATCGCTCCAAATGCGAATAAGAAAACGAAGAGTGGACTTCTTGAAATAACAACTGAAGTTAGAAAAATCTTAAAAGTACCTGATCTGTCGCACGACGAGCTCGATGCTGTTATCTCTGCTTTAACAGTGAGAGAATTTCTCTTGGGGAGAGGTTTTGTTTTAGGCGGAGAAGATGGAGAAATAGTTCTTCCTAAGAGAAAGGAATTAATATCTCAATGGAAAGAATAATCAAATGAACGAACGTGGGCTTGTTGATTTGTTTGCGGCGATGAACTCTCTTTCTGGTCCTGCCTACGAATGCAAGTATTATCCGTGTCACTTTGAGGGCCAGGATTGCTCGCTTTGCTTTTGTATATTCTATCCATGTCTGCTTTACAGATTCGGAGAAATTGTAACTTCAAGTTCTGGAAAGCCCGTATGGAGCTGTAAGGATTGCTTCTGGATCCACAGGAAGGATAATGTCGAGGAGATCGTTACTTACTTTTCAGCTTTTCCAAGACAGGTTCTAGTCGAGGCAGACTGGCGTTTCTTTAGCAAGGCTCTTCAGGAAATTCTTTTTGGTAGAGAAGTGGGCTATGAAGTCGGAAATGCTTACAATTTGATGCCTGCAAATTTTTACGGCTTTAGCTGCAAGGAAACAGATGGAAAAGTCTTTCTTGCAGTAAAAATTGAAGAGGGTTTTTTGGAGATACGGGAAGTCATAGATTTCGAAGATTCGGACGAAGAGGTGCTGATACCTCTAAAATCTGGAAGAGTTCTCAGAGGTTTTAATGGAAAAATTTACGTTGAATGTGAGCTATGATACTGACAACTTCGAGAAAGCCTAGCAGAAAGACCAGAAGCTTAGCAAAAGCCCTTTCAAGGTTTATGAACTGGAAATATATTCAGAGAGGGAAGATAAGTTTCAGCGAGTTTGATAATGAAGAATTATGGGTGATTTCGGAACTAAAAGGTAATCCAGCCTTTCTAAGCTTTTACAAGAACGGTAAAAAAATCCTTGAGATTGCAATTTCTGTCAGCAATATTAAAAAAACTGAAATCGAGAATGGAGAAGTAGTATACTTCGGAAACAAATATAACTTTTTCGGAGCTTTACCAGCAGATTTACTCGAAAAATTTGATAGAAGACCTTATTTCCCAAAAAAGATTGTGGAAAAGAACGAAGAACTTTTCTTTTATATCAGAGAGGAACAAATTTTTAAAATAAGAATAATTAAAATCACGCGATTTGACTAAAGTCAATAAATTCCTCCGGAATGCTGTCTATCCCTGCTTGATCAAGAACCTTGGGGTCTATGTAAATTGGGCACGGAATTCTTAGCGCTATTGCGATGCTATCACTTGGGCGCGCATCGATCTCTATTTCTTTATCATCCCTTTTCAAAACAATCCTTGCGTAAAAAGTCGTGTCGATCAGATCATCAATCACAACTTTTTCGACCCTTCCATTCAGCTTTGAGATTATATCGACGAGCAGATCGTGGGTCATCGGTCTTGGGGGAAAATATCTATTTAGTGCAGAGTAAATAGAGGCTGCTTCAGCAAATCCAATGTATATGGGGAGAATCCTACCATCTTCAGCTCTTAGTACAACTACAGGTGAAGAAGCAAACTTACCCTTCGCGATAAATACCCCGGACACCTCAGCAACAAGCACAAAAAAGATCTGTTTATGTTGTATTAAAGCTTTGTCATAAGTTCTGAAATGTGGACTCCAGTTAATCCGAAGGATAAATAGTCCAAACCAAAAAATAATACGATCACACCTAGAATAATCAATAAAAACCTATAAGCCCTAAGTGTTAAGCCTTTGAAGGAAGTTACGTAAGCTAAAATGCTCAGAAAGGCAAAATCGATCCAGATATGTGAAGCGAAAAGAATTGCGATCCCTAAAATTCCGAAGATCAGCAATGCCTCGCTGATAAGGGCACTACCAACTCCTGCCCACCATGCGATGAAGAAGGGATTGAACGCGCTTAAGGCAACCCCTGTCAAAAATGGTGAGAATTTCTGCTGCTTGCTTGAAATTTCTACCGTTTTGGAAGCACTCTTCAGTGTTAGATAGCCGAATAAAAGAAGAAAAACACCTCCTACTAAAGCCAAGGGTCTCATGATCCATTCCACTTGACCAGAAATAGAAATAAAGAATGCTATTAGGATCACGAGCGGAAGCTCAACAGCGAGATGTCCGCTGCTGATCATTAACCCCCCTTTCCATCCGTATCTTGTTCCTATTGCAGCAGTTGCTGCGCTAAGCGGTCCGGGAGCAAGAGCACCTGAACTGCTGATAGCCACAACTTTCAGCATGAATTCGATCATCCTCAAACCTTAGGTAACAGAATAAAAGTCTTTTTAGATTTTTCTCAAAGAGTAGACAAACAGGAAACGCATTTTACCTTTTTTGAAGCCAAGGTTTTCTGTGCTCATTTTCTTATCAAAACGAAATTCTTTTTGAAGTTTTGAAATGAACATCCTAGCATTTTCAACATCATCAAAGAAAAAATCGATTCCGTTTTCAGTCTTCACGATTTCCACTTTGAATTTTTCAGCTTTTTTCAGAGCCTTTAGGACTTCTTTCTCACTGAAACCTCTGAGCTGGACCTTAGCGGGATGCAT
>CAYSRI010000011.1:0-18500 GCA_964433405.1 uncultured archaeon
CATCGCCAGTTATATTTCTCCGGAGTCGTTGCTCCAGTCTCCTTTGAAGGTTGTGTGCAACCTGCAAAGAGGGCAAGTAGTAACAAAACACCAAATAATGCCTTCCAGTGCATGACGTGTTTGCATCTTGAGAAGTATATAAGGATTTTCTGATTACCTACCCGCTCTGAAGGGTGAAACCTCTCATTTGCAATATTTTGAGAGGTATTTAAAGATATGCTTCTCTCCTCACTATTCAAAAATTCCGAGCCTAAGTAGTTTTCTCGTCTCCATGATTCTCTGCTTCGATTGCGCTATGGAGCTGTATATCTCCCTCGTCGAGGGCCAGCCAGTAAATGCTAGTTCCGCTCTTCTTTAAGAATATCTTCAGGCTGTTCCGCATTGTAAGGCGGAAAAAAGTTAGTTTGGTTAAGAAGAAAATACTGGATTAATATTGAAAACTCTTTAGCCTATTTTAAAGCTTCCTCAATCTTCCTCACTATCCCCTCGAAGGCCTTGGAAGTCTGCGATTCGAAGTCCACGACAAAGGGCATCCCATTATCCGCTTCTTTCGAAATTTTAGGATCGAGCGGAATCTCACCCAGCAGCGGTACTCCAAAAGCTTGGGCGATCTTTCTACCGGCTCCGGAGTTGAAGACCTCTATCCTTTCCCCGCACTTCGGGCAGACGAGATAGCTCATGTTCTCCACTATTCCGAGAACCCTGAGCTTCAGCAGCTCTGCGAACCTCACAGACTTCTTCACTACGTTCTCTGAAACCTCCGATGGAATTGTGACTATCACGACGCCGTCCATTCCGGGCAGCAGCTGGGCGATGCTCAGCGGTTCGTCGCCCGTGCCGGGAGGGAGATCTATTAGCAGGTAGTCAAGCTCGCCCCAGTCAACTTCTCCAAGCAGCTGCCTCAAAGCAGACATCTTCAACGGTCCGCGCCAGACGACTGGATCCTCATCGCTCTGAAGCAGAAAGTCCATTGAAACAACCTTCATGTTCATCGGTCCCATTACAGGAATTATTTGCCCATTCTTCGAAACCCCGAGCCTTCTCCCCTTAAGCCCGAGCATCTTCGGAATGCTCGGCCCGTGCATGTCCGCGTCAAGTATGCCAACGGCGTAGCCCCTGAGCGCAAAAGCCATCGCGAGGTTTGCAGTTACCGTACTCTTCCCAACTCCGCCCTTTCCGCTGATCACAGCTATCTTGTGCTTCACTTTGCTCATCTTTTCCCTGATCCTTCTATCCTGCTCCTCAATGAACTTTTTTCTATCCTCCATAGCATCAAAACCTTGAGCCAATTTAAATTCTTTTACCACTAAACTCCTTCCTCACATCCAGCTTCGGTTATGGGCTGGAGTTTTCCTAATTTAAATGCAGAAATAGCATCCCTTATTGTCTTTCCTTGTGCCTTGTAAACTTTTACACGGCCTTTAAACTTTTCAATAGCTCCCGCACCAATTCCATGAGTTATAACTACATCAGGTTTGAACTCAAGGATGATCTGAGAAGCTTTCCTTCTACCTCCAAAGTGTTCTCCAGTGTTCTTTTCAAATCTAATTCTAACTTCATCATTTAGATCAATTACTGCAAAAAAATTTGCTCTCCCAAAGTGCATGCTTAGTTTCGCATCAAGCCCATTCGAATCCTCTGTTGGAATCACGATCCTCATTCAGTCTCCCTTTTTTCTAAGTTCTTCTAGTCTCTTCTCTATTTCTCTCAACTCTTCTTCAATACTCCTTCTTTCCTCTTCAAGTTCTTTTTTGTACTCCTCCAAAGCTGAGATCTCATCTCTAAGCGAAATGCTCGGAAGTCTAAATCCTGGCCCTGCTTTTAAGTAAAAGTATCTCCAGCATGACCCTCTGAAATACCATCCTGGCCTTTCCCATGGTGGCAAGTGGCTATAAGGTCCAAATCCAGGCCACTTCTTAAATCTCCAACATCCCCACATTGGCATATCATCGCCTCTATTTTGTGCTTATGCACACATTTACGGCAAGATATTTAAGCTTTTGCACAAAATTCTCTTAATGTGGCAGAAGAGGCATAGATGCGGAAAGAGGGGCAGATGCCCAAAGCCAGTATTTTTAGGATCACTTCCGGCCATTCGGAGTTTTATTCCAAACCCAATGCTGAATCCAGAACCAGTTATTCTTAATCCTGCGGAGCTTGAGGTTATAAGGTTAATAGATCTTGAATGCCTTTCGCAGGAGGAGGCCGGAAAGAGAATGGGTGTCTCAAGAGGCACTGTTTGGAGATTGCTGAAGAGCGGAAGAAGAAAAGTCGCGACAGCCTTAAGCGAAGGGAGAGCAATTTTGGTTCTCTTGGATTCGGAAAAAATATCAATGGAAGATAAAAATGAGGGTTAGACTCTCTCCACAATCATTGCCATTCCCATTCCCCCTCCTACGCACAGCGTTGCGAGTCCATAGTCCACAGATCTGCGCTCCATTTCATGTATCAAAGTAGTCAGAATTCTTGCTCCTGTAGCTCCAATCGGATGTCCCAGAGATATTCCGCTTCCGTTCACGTTCGTGATATTCCAGTCCAGTCCAAGCTCTTTTATGCATGCTAAAGCCTGTGCGGCAAAGGCTTCGTTGAGCTCTATCAGCCCTATTTCGCTCAACTTCATCTTCGCCTTCGAAAGAACCCTTCTCACCGCTATTATAGGTCCGAGGCCCATGTAGGCTGGGTCTAAAGCTCCTGAAGCATAGGCTAAAATTTTGGCCTTTGGTGTCAGTCCAACCTCCTTTGCAGCTTTCTCGTCCGCTAAAAGCAATGCAGAGGCCCCGTCATTAACACCACTTGCATTTCCGGCAGTAACAGTACCATTCTTCTTGAAAACTGGCGGTAAGGCTGCGAGTTTTTCAAGACTCGTGTCCCTTCTCGGATGCTCATCAATTTCATGCCTTATAATCTCTTTCTTCTGTCTTATTTCGACTGGTATTATTTCTTCCCTGAATTTTCCATCATCTATTGCCTTTACAGCTCTCATGTGGCTTTCATACGCAATCCTGTCCTGTTCTTCTCTGGGTATCCCGTATAGCTCCGCAATGTTCTCTGCTGTAAAACCCATGTGATATCCGTAGAACTTCTCCCACAGCCCATCAAAAACCATTAGATCAAGGATTTCGTCTGTCGCATTTACTGACATTCTGTAGCCCCATCTTGCCTTCCTCAATGCATAGGGGGCGTTGCTCATACTCTCCATGCCTCCTGCGATCACGAACTTTGCATTCCCTGAATCGATGCTCTGGGCGGCCAAGGCCACCGCCTTAAGACCGCTGGCACAAACCTTGTTAACGGTAAAAGCCGGAACCTCCTTGGGAACTCCTGCATAAATTAAAGCCTGTCTTGCGGGATTCTGCCCCTGTGCTGACTGCAGAACGTTGCCGAATATGACTTCGTCGATTGGAACTTCGATACCATCGTAATCGAATGCCTTTTCAAGCTCTATCTTTCCTTTCGGGAGCTTGCTTGGATAGAACTCCAGCGAATCTCGTGTAGGAACTGGCTTTATGGCGAGCTTTTTGAGCAGCCCCCTGATAGCTATTGAGCCCAGCTCATATGCCTGGAAATCCTTTAAAATTCCGCCAAATCTCCCAACAGGTGTTCTGACACCATCGACAATAACTGCCATGAAAAGAAGGGTCAACGGTAAGTTAAAAACTTTGTCATTTTTCAATTTCTAATTTTTAATGCTTTTTTTGCTTCGATAAGCTTAAAAAATCCCATAATAAGCAAGGATGTGCAGAGAAACATAGCAATCTACGGAAAAGGCGGAATAGGGAAATCGACTGTTTCAAGCCATTTGGCAGCTTTTTGGGGATTGAACGGACGTAAGGTTGCGTTGATAGGCTGCGATCCGAAAAGAGATACAACGCTGCTGCTAACAGGTAACAGGAGGATTAAACCTGTCTTGCAGGCTTTAAAGAACAGTGAGAACCTTCAGGAATGCTTTGTTAGGGGATATGCGAACGTTCTTTGTTCGGAAATCGGTGGTCCTGAGCCGGGCGTAGGATGTGCGGGCCGCGGGCTTCTTCTGGCTTTTGAAGTAATAGACCGCATCGGGATTTTGCGGGATACCGAAATTGTTCTTTACGATGTTCCCGGAGACGTTGTATGCGGGGGTTTTGTGGTACCGATGAAGAGGGATAGCGAGGTTTACATAGTTACTTCTGGGGAATACCTCTCAATTTACGCTGCAAACAACATCTGCAACGGCGCAAAGAATTCAGGGGCAAGGGTTGGAGGTTTAATTCTCAACTCCAAGTTCGACCTTGATCTGGAGCGCAGGATTGTCGGAGAATTTGCAGAAGCGGTTGGTACTGAACTGGTTGGAGAGATTCCATACCTTAAAAGGCTTAAGGAATGCGAAATTTCGGGAAAAACTGTTTTTCAGCTTTCGGGTACAGATTATGAATCGGGTGTCTTCTCCAGCATAGCGGAAAGAATTCTTCAGAATAAACCCTCCAAAAATATTGGGGGTCTTGAAGACGAGGAACTAATCGAGATCTTCGGGAAATTCTATTCTTCAAGCTTTTCGCAGACGCAGAACTCGCAAAAGGAGTAAGGATTTTGTTGTTTTTCCTTTGCCGGGCAGAAGTATTTGCCCCCCAGCTGCCTGATCCCCTGTCCGCCTGGGAATTTTATTCTGGGCGAATGGACAGGTTTTCTCGCAATGAAGATCAGATATGGCACGACAACTCTTGAGATTTTCAAAAAAGCCTTTTCGTAATCGTTTTCTGCTTCTTTTTTGAGCTTCTCCATCAGTCCTCTGTATTTTTCAACCTCGATCTCCCCATCTTCGTTTTCTCTGCGAATTAATTCAAAGACGTTGTCTGCAAAGTAGGCCATGATCTCATCGATCCAGGCTCTGCTAAGGTTCTCTGGGACGAATTTGAACTCTTCTGCCAGATATCTCTTGGCCAAAGCAAAATCGAGATGAGTGATCTTCAAAGCTTCTCTCTTTAGCAATTCCAGCAGTTCCCTTTTTTGCACAAATTGAGTTTTAAAAAAGTATAAAAAATTTAGTGCGGCGGGATAACTGCGTCTCTCTCGCCGTCTGGGAAGAATTCCCTCAAAGCTCCCTTTGCAATCATCTTCCTTGGCTCTGTCCAGTCGAATTTGAGCGATGGGTCTGCAAATGCAACCTTCACTATCGGATTCACGCACCAAGCATGTCTGCATGCAGCGTGAGCTCCAGCCACTATTCCCGCGTATTCGCCGCTGTGTCCAACGTTCATTGCGTAGTTCGGGTAGTTTACACCTCTTAGCTCCAATGGCAAGCCCTCGTCGCTTCTATAGGAGAAGCTGTTCGTCATACCGAGCTGATCCTGCTGGTCATAGCCATAGAATCCGAGTCTGCCCATGTGTTCCTTGTGAAGGATCATTGAGAGATACCAGCCGTTAACTCCTGCTTGTGCGTCTCCAGTTGCGATTGCTGTTCCAACGCCCGAAGCAGCAGCAAGGACGGAAGCTCTCTGTGAACCGCCGAAGTGTGTCTCCATCAGTGCTGGGAAGCGCTCATACTGCTCCAAGCCGTAGAGCGTTGCCTCAGTTGCCACATCGAGAACGGTGTCCATCGTTCTCGGAGCCTTTGCAAATCCGCCATACTTCTTCTTCACATAGTCTGCAATGTAGTAGCAGAAGTCGTCGAGTATGTCGTCTGTGTAAACTGCAGTGGCGTACTGGGTGAATCCAACACCTCCTGACATGTAGATTCCGAACCAGAGCTGGTCATAGATCACACTTCCAGCGGCAAGTGTTTCAAGAGCGACCTTTACTGGGTCGTCAGGATACTTTCTGCTCGTCTGGACGATGTCCGCTAGGTAACCAAATGCAAGCCCTCCTGGCTCATTTGGTCCTCTTGCTCTCCTCCATGGAGTTAGCGTGGCCATCTGGATAACCTCAGCATGCTTTGCAGCGTAAGCAAACTCCGCAATTGCAGCTTCACCAGCCATCAGCTTGTATGAAGCGATCATCGCCATGCTGATCTGCATCGCAGACCATCTCGAAATTGTGCCTCCGTCAGCAGCCCTTCCGACAATTATTGGGACCCTAGTTACCTGGTAAAGCGATTTGCCGATCGCCTTCTTCAAGGCTTCAGCCTGCTCCGGTGGGAATTGTTTGTTTATATCTATAAGGAATCTCTTATCAATCTGGTCGGCAAGCTCGTCGTTGCCAGTGAAAACCTTTACGTAAGAGTCTGCAACCAGCGCTGGATGTATTTCGACCATGTGCTCCTGAACAACCGCTCCTCCAGGTAGAGCGTGGTTCACGACTTCCAGATACTGGTTGATCGTCTCCGGGGTGACTTCCTTACCCAATCTCTTTTCAAGCAGCGCGTGAGGAGCATCGAGACCGACGATGACAGTCCTTCTAATGTCATCCCACATCTGCTGCATTGCAGCGTTGTTTATGTAGTGCAGATCGTCGCCTTCGACGTAAACGTCTGTGCCGGAGATCTTGTATGGCATCAAAACTCTCTGACCGACAGGAATTCCACCGAGGTGCATCTCCGGGTTATACCCCGGAATCCCCCTCTCCTTCGCGAGCTTCTGGGCCCATTCGACGAATTCCCTCTTTCTCGCGGACTGCTTCCAGCCGTCGTAGATGTAGAATTTAGTTTGCTTTTCAGTTGGCTCCTCTTTGAACTTCTTCTTAAGGGCATCAATAAACAACTTCTTTTCAGCTGCCATCTAAATCACCTCATAACTTTTCAGCCTTTTCAAGCCTGAATCCTGCGAGAGTTCTCAGCAGGTGAATCCTCTTTACCCAGTTCAACAGTTCGGGGTCATCCCTTGTGGATACACCGTCCACCCTGTAAATCGTGGTCATTTTCTTAAGTTCCTCTTCTGGCAGTGGCTTCCCGACTCTCACTGGAGTGTCGAGAGGAACGCCGACCTGATCCTTAACGTATACGACCTCGCCAGTAGCCTTGTCAAATGTGTACCTTCTCAGAGCATCGAACATCATTCCGTTCTCGTCGAGTCTCAGAGAGTGCCCGTGCACTGTAGCACCTCTGACACCGACCCTTGCAGGATCAAAGACTTCGGTTTCGAGTAGCTCCTTTGCCACAAGTTCAAGATCCCGCTCTCTCATTTCGAGAGGAGCTCTTCCTGAGAGCGTTCCCGGGTCAACGCCCCTGTATCTCCAGAATGCCATCCAGCTTCTGACATATGGAGCAAGCGGAGCGAAGTAGACTGAGTCCGTGAACTGGATGTATCTGATTCTGTCACCGGCTTTAGCACCGGGTGTTGGTTCAACAAGTTCCCTGATCGGGCAAGCCGGCTCTCCAAGCTCTTCAAGTGGTGGATGTACGGACTTGTAAGCTTCTCCTGGGACTCTGTGTCCTAAAAGTCTCACAACGTCCTCATCCGAGATCGATCTCAGCTTTTTCAGCTTGTATCCGGGGTCCAGATATTTTCTTCTGTTCTCCGCAACTATGCTTTCCCCCGGATATGCGGGCTTATACTTTCCAGCCTTAACTTTTATTTCGCTCATACATTCACCCCCAAATGCGACTTAACCTTCATACATATCTCGTCTATTTTTTTCGGCGGGCAATTTTGCCCTCTTACGACGTCCGTAACTATCTCAACAACCTCTCCCAAGGTTTCGGGTTTTTCGGGGCTCAAGACTCTCGTCTTAACTCCAGCCTTCGCGAAATCCTCAAATGTAACTGGGCACTGGCAAACGACCACGGCTTTTATCGGCACATATCTGAGGATAGCCTTCGTCTTTCCAACTACATGATGCTTTACGTTGCCTAGATGGATTATGCAGAGCTTGTGCTTTGAGATCCTGTCTATCTCCTCGAATTTAAGTCCAAAGTGAGAGCCGTAGCCACCTTTCGCCGCCGAAGCTCCGGGAGGAGCACTCGAGCCAGCATAGAGCACGAGCACGCTGGGGTTTATTCCTTCTCTCCTAAGCCCAGCTGTAATTTCGCAAACAGGCTTTGTCACGTGTCTAGTCGAAGGGGACATCGAGATCACGATGACGTCGGATTTCTTGGCTCCGCAGTAGCCCAAGGACACTGTACCTCTCTGGGCCAGGCCTCCACCAAGGCCTATGCCCATCGCCTCTCTGCAGTCAACAAATTGCGTTTCTCGGCCGATCTTCATTCTTCGTCCCCTTCATTCTGCTCTCTGAGCTGCATTATGTATGCGACTTTGTAATCATGTAGAGTGGGGTAATCTTTTGTGAACTTCCCGATCCGTATTGAGTAGCCGAAGGGGAGCAAATCTCTGCAGATTTCATGAAGCCTCTCCACAACTTTGTCAGCATTTTTCGATCTCAGGATTATCCTACTAACTGCCACCGATAGCTCCATTTCCTTGCCCTTGAAGACGATCTTCTCACGAGCGTCACTCTTCACTCTGGGTCCTTGGATGATGAATCCCTCAACACCCTCTAATTCCAAGATTCTATCAAGCAGTCTTTCAGTTGTCTTAGCCCCTAAAATTCTGTTCGGGAAGATCTCTATATCCTCGGGAGAGGGTTGCATGATAGTTACACCGTTTTCTTAACCTCCGCAGCACCCTTTGCAACGTGGACTATTGGCTCTCTGAGGGCCGGAATTGTGCTGAACACGCGGCCGATGATTCCCGCTATCCTGTCTGGACTGTAGTAGACGGTTCCAGCGTCTAGAGCGATCGCAGCAGCGATTGCGGGTGCAACGAATCCCTTGCTGTGCCTCGTAACGATGTGGTTTCCATGGAACACTACTGGGCTTCCACCACCGTAGATCGAGTGGCTGAAGAACGAGAACTCTACACCAAGGCCAAGAGCTCTGCCGAAATCAACTGAGGGCAGTCCGGTTTGCCTTTCGAGCAGATCGTTGTAGTAGATCGTAACACCAGAAATGCTCTGCATAGCCCTCTGGGCACCGCAGTTCACCATTGTGGCTGCGAGGAATCCAGCAGCAGCGTATGCGTTCCAGAGCGCGATATCGTCTGTAGTGTATGTCACGTAGCCTGACTTGCCCTTTCCATTTGGTTTGATAACCTTATCTTCAACAGCCCTCTCAACAAGGCTTGCGACCACAGTACCTACCGACCCACTCTTTCCGTTCTCCTTTACCAGCTCGTATACGAGGTTGTTGGCATTTAGCCCCTGGTATGCAAGGCCGAGCAGGTGAAGTCTCTCAAAGGATCCTATAGCATCGCCCATTTCGATCATCGCAGTCTGCTCGAAGATCGAAGCCAGAGATGCAGCGTTCATCGCGTTCTTCTTCGTAATAGTCGATATGTATGAGACAGGCACGTTTCTAAGCGCGTATCCAAGGCCTTCATTCTGCTGAGGCACGGACAGGAGAGACTGGATGTTTGCACCCATCAAATCTACACTCTGGGGATATCTGCCCCAAACGGCTGCCTTCACCATCGGTGCGTCGAACATGTCGACTTTGAAGAGTTCAATAATCGCTTCTGTTACAGCAGCTGCCGTTGCTGTAATGGGAGCCGTATACTCCACGGCCTTCAGAACTCTGATCGTTGGAACCTTCACGAGAAGGCTTCTGCCCTCATCAAGAATCTGGACCTCTGTGTCGTCATCCTTTTTGATCTGTATAATGCTCTTAATCTTGTCGGCAATGGCCCCCGCGTTGCCAACGATGTCAAGTTTTAGAGATTTTCCAGGAATTATGCACTTCTCTCCACCAACCGCCCCAGTCTCTAGGGCTTTCTGGATTCCCTGCAGGTTCACGGCCACGGATCTCTGCACCGTCTTTATTATGCTCTCTATCGCAGGGTTGAACAATGGGCTAATCGCTTCGAGTGGCACTTCCGACTCAAGCAACTTCCCTTTGTCGTCATAAAGGTCTATTTTGTCCTTATATTTCATAAATCCACCCCCTTTTTTTTGAATTCGTCTCGCTTTCAGCATTATCATAACTGCACTCAAGTTTAAATATTTTTTTAATTTTTCCCAACCCTTAAAAAGAATATAATTTAAAATTCAGAAGTTTAGCTCTTTATTCTAGTTTTAAATTAAATTAAATTGTTAACACAAAAGGGGTTGAATTTCAAAAACCTTTTTAAGCCAAACCTGAATTAAGGCCAATGGATGATTTAGATCTCGAAAAGATCGTTGTTGAACTGCGGAGCTGGCCAGGTTTGGTAAGGAAAAAATTCGCGGGAAAGCTAGCAGAACTTGTTGATGAATTTTTTGGAGAAGATGCAGGTTACTTCAATCTTGACAATTACGAGGTTGTTTTCACAGTAGATGGAATCTGGCACAGGGTTCTGGAAGAAGATCTTTACTGGGGAGGGTTTATATCCATACTTGTAAATGTCCACGATGTTTACGCAATGGGTGCGAGAGCAAGATATGCAGTCAACGTGATCTCTGTAAGGGACACAAATGCGCTGGAGAGCATCAAGAGAGGAATGCTTGACGCGGCTCAAAAGTACGGAATTAAGATCCTGAAAGGACACGTACATCCTGATGCACCCTTCAACTCTGTAGAAGTGGCAATGATTGGTTTTGCAAAAAGAGGCTGCTTGATAAAATCCAATACTGCAAAAGAAGGAGACAGCATCATTGTTGCCGTAGACACTTTGGGCAAACCGCACGGAAGGCTGATCTTCAACTTCGATTCGACAGACAAGCCTGCAGAGGTTTTGAGAAGACAGTTTGAGTCAATGGTTGTTCTTGCTGAAAACAGACTCGTGAGTGCGGGCAAGGATTTGAGCAATGCAGGAATAATAGGAACGATCGCGATGATGCTTGAGGTCAGTAAAAAGGGTGCAACTGTGGAACTTGAAAAGATTCCAAAGCCTGAAAACGTAGATATGGTACAGTGGTTAAAGAGCTATCCAGCATGCGGATTTTGTGTGACTTCGGATCGACCTGAAGAGGTTAAGAAGATTTTTGAGGATCATGGTCTTAAAGCTGAAGTGGTTGGAAAAGTCAATTCCTCTAACGTCCTTGATTTGAAATATAAGGGCGACAGGAAGACTTTCTACGATTTCAGAAAGGAGAGCGTTTTGGGTCTGTTTTAGCTCACCTTTGCTGTTAAGCCCTCTTACGAGAGGAAATGTAAGGCTGCGAGCAACGAATGCTCGTGGATGGGCAACCTCACTTCTCATAATTCCTTATCAGAAGCGTAATCGAGTTGCAGGTTCTATCAATGAAGCGGGAAGCCATTTGCGTAAGCAGGCGTATTTCACCTTTTTGCGTATTCTTTGCATTTTTCAAGAAATCTCTTCGCGTTATTCTGCTGCAAAAAGCTGTGCATGTAGCTTGCTAAGCATTGGTGGATAATAATTCCGTCATGAATTCCATCAATTCCAAAACCTCGTTCCAGTTCGTATGCATATTTAGTGTCGCTGTCTACCTCGAGGTAGGAATAGTGGAATTCATGACCCAGAAGAGTCTCCCCTCTCGCTGACAAAACATTGTCCTCCAAAACTCTGGCTCTTGTATACCCTAGGAATCTTCTCGAAATATCGAATACGGCTTCTGCAGAGATAACTCCTGCCCCTTCAAACTTTCTCCCGCTTACAACGAGCTTCTTACAAAGAAACATCAGCCCTCCGCACTCAGCATAAGCCGGGCAATCATCCTCGATCTTGCTCTTTAGAGATTTCATTGAATATCGGTCAAACTCGCTTGCAAATATCTCGGGATATCCTCCGCCTATTAAAATTCCATCAACGTTTTCGGGGAAATTGGGCTCTAATGGGCTGAAAAATGAAAAATTCGCTCCCATGGATTTGAGAAGGTCTAGATTTTGGACGTAATAGAAGTTAAAGGACTTATCAAGAGCGACAGCAACTTTTACATCCATATCTTTTTCTATAATTTTTTTATTAACTTCTGGAAGTTCTTCTACTTTTTCGGCAATTTCCACAAGCTTATCGATGTCAATTCTCTCCTCAATAACCTCAGCCCATTTATTTATCTTGTCATCTACTTCTTTCTCGATTTCTTCCACCGTGATGAGCCCAAGATGTCTCATGCCGATTTCAAGCTCCTTCTTTCTGGGAATGGATCCTAGAACCCTGATCCCCGCAAGCTCTTCCACGGCTTTTCTTGCTTTCAGCTCATGTATCTCCCCTCTCGATGAATTCAAGATTACTCCTCTTATATCAGCGTTAAAAAGCTCGGCGAATCCCTTCACAATCGCAGCAGTGCCCATGTTTAGACCCCGAATGTCAACTACGAGCAATATAGGCGCTTTGATGATTTTAGCTACAGAGAAAGTGCTCCCTTTCAGGCTTAGAGGATCTGAAGAGTCGTAGAGACTTCTCACACCCTCTACAATTGCCAAATCAGCGCCCTCGCAATAGTACTCGAAGTCTCTCAAAATCTCTTCTTCGTTCATCAGCCACGAATCCAAATTCACCGCTTTGCGGCCTGAGGCAATTGCAAGATATTTCGGGTCGATGAAGTCCGGTCCAACCTTAAAGGTCTGAACTTTGTATCCCCTCTTTCTCAAGGCTCTTGCAATTCCGCATGCAAGCATCGTTTTCCCGCTTCCGCTGTTTGAAGCAGATATTACTATTCTTGGGATCCGCATACTTCTCTAATCGCATTACCCAAATGTGATCTTACAATCCTTCTCCTTCCAAGAACGCTGACATGCGCCCCTTCTTCGTTAATTGCCCTTGTGTATCCGAGCTCTCTGAGCCTGGTCATCGTTCTTTCTCCTGAGGATACTCCGACGGAGTAATCAAATTTTTTCGGATTTAAGGCCTGCGGTATCCCAAGAATGACGGCTGAAGAGTAATCGAATTCCTCGGAAAGCTTCAGTGCTTTTTCTGCTGAGTAAGCGTATTCGTCAAGAGAGCCACTGAATCTGTCGATTTCAATTCCATTCTCTTTTAACTCCTTTGAAATGTTTCTGGCATCTTCTCGAACCTTGGGTAATCCTCTACTACCTTCCAGGTTCGCAATAACGGCGAATTCACCGCCAAGCTGATTTTTTGCGGAATTTATTGCGAGTATGATGTCCGCATAAAGATATGCTGTCTCTTTCTTTGCATTCAGGATAACAAGCAAACCTTCTTTCAGCTTCTTAACGAGTTCTTTTGCCACTTCCCTAAAGTTATCACCCTCGCTTGGGGCTATGTAGCCAGGAATTGCAACTCCGCGTTCTCTCTCAACTTTGGTTGCCATCCTTAGGATTCTAATCTGCCTTTCAAGCTCTGTGTTATCAATTATGCCGCATTTGAACGCAGATTCCAGAATTCTAATCGCTCCCTCGGTGTTATCTCCGCATCCGGAAACATTCGCGCAGACAACCTTCGCAGGAAGCTTGGCTTCTGAAACCTCTGCCTCCAGATCTTCGCCTATTATTGTTGTGCAGCAGGTTCCGACAACTCCGATTATCTCGGGGCTGAAGTCGCTGTAAACAGCTTCGAGCACCTCCAAAAGCTTCTGCTTGCCCCCGAGAACAACGTCGAAGTCGTTCATTGAAGTGGTAAAGATCTTAACACCGTCTCTTTCGAGAAGTCTAAGGGCTCTGAAATTGCATCCCGGAGGCCCATGCAAAACTATGTGCCTACAGTTGATGTCTCTCAGTGTGTAAAGGGCCGCAGCTATTGGATTTGGTCGAGGATGGACTGCATAAGGCAGGCTTTTAAGCTTCATTGCTGAAAAATAGAATTATGGGATTATTAAACCTTGCTGAAAGTCTTTTCACCTCATTTTTACTTAAATTTTCAACGAATTCTCCCTGAATTCCAAGCTCTGCAAGTCTTTTGCCGAGTGCTCCAGAAAGAATTATGAGGTCTATATTCCTCTTTTTCAGTTCCTCGCTAAGTCTTGGCGTGTCGATAATTTCACAGGTAGCCCTTTCCGAGCCGGAAAACACCGTAACAATCCTGTCGGCCTTAAAGCCTTTGAGAAGTAGCGCCTCGTCTATCGCGCTCAGCATTGCAGCAACGTTAACTCCCCGGTTTGAGCAGTCAACAAAAATACCTCTTTCAATTTTCTCCGCCAAAGCCCTGCCTTTGACTCCTTTAAAGCCCTCAATAGACCTGCACACTTCCTCAACTTCCAAGTCCAGTGAAGTCGCGGCAGTCAGAGCTCCAAGCGCGTTTAGAATCTGGAATCTTCCAAAAAGATTTTGCTGGAGCTTGAAATCAAATTGGCAATTTACTTCTCTTCCTGATACCGTGGAAAGGTGCTCTATAACCCCCTCAACCTTATCTCCTATTCTCTTCACCTTTACCTCCTTCCCCATTTCGATTCCGTAGACGTTGGATTTACCAAAAAATACGTGAGCGAATCTTCTTGTGACGTTGTCTCCGTTCAGTACTAAAACTCCGTTTTTCATGTTTATCGCCATCTGGAGTTTGCTATTAAATGCGTTCCTGAAGAAGGATGCTCTGTAGTTCTCGTAAATTCCGGTAAGAACTCCTATGTCTCCGGCCCCGGTCCCCCCAAGCGAAATCTCGAATACTGCGCAGTCGATATCGTAATTTTCTGAAAGTCTGAAAGCCTTGAGCACGTTAGCGGGTGTTATGCTCAGCCCTTCCGCTAGTAAAAATTCTCTGGAATCTTTTAAAATCCTCGTACTTAGGCTGTCATGGATCAGGACTGCTCCGCCGTAATCGCAAACGATCTTTGCTATAATGTTTGCAGTGGTGGTCTTTCCATTTGTTCCCGTTATCTCAACTATCTTTAAAGAACCCTTTATTTCCGAAACTATAATACCTACAGCCCTTGCGTGGCTTATAATAGGTACTCCAAGCTCTAAAGCGGACCTGAAAAGCCCCATCTCTGGATCGGCATGCTGGACGATGATAGCATCATATTCCTCAACCTTTAGAGCCTTATCATCAGAGAAAACTTTTATTCCTCTGGTGTTTAGAAATTCGATTTCTTCTTTCTTCAGGGTCCTGTGATTGTCGAGTGCATGGACCTCACAACCCCTTCTGAGCAGTTCTTCGCATAGGACTTTTCCTCCATGAGTCATGTCGACTACAAGAACTTTGCAGTCTGTCAGCGGCCGCATGAAAAGAATGTGGAATGATGCGATAAAAGACTTCTGATTAGCTCTGGATTAACCTGAATATTTTGGCTCTCAGCTCGATGAAATCTCTTGAGAACCTGTCTCTTGGCCTCTCCATTTTGACCTCAACAAGATCTAGAAGCCTTGCAGGTCTCTTGGAGAGAACAGCGATTCTGTCTGCCATGTAAACAGCTTCCTCTATGTTGTGGGTAACGTATATGATCGTCTTTTTTGTTTCACTCCATATTCGGACCAGCTCTGATTGCATAACGTTTCTTGTCTGGGCGTCTAGAGCGCTCAGCGGTTCATCCATCAAAAGTATCTCGGGTTCACACACTAGGGCTCTTGCAAGAGCAACACGCTGTCTCATGCCTCCAGAAAGCTCGTGGGGATAGGATTTCTCAAAACCTTCCAGTCCGACGAGCTTTATGAACCTATTAGCCTTCTCCAAAGCCTCCTTTTTTGGTATATTCCGAATTTCTAGTCCGAAAAGTATGTTTCCTAATACATTTCTCCAAGGGAACAGTGCGTAGTCTTGGAAGACCATTGCTCTGTCATGTCCGGGCCCTCTTATGGGCTTTCCTCTGAGAAGGACCTCTCCTTCATCCTGTCTTTCTAGGCCGGCAATTATCCTGAGCAGAGTAGTCTTTCCGCAGCCGCTAGGCCCGACAATGCCTATAAACTCCCCCTCCCTAACGTTCAAGGTGATACCATCGATTACCAATAGCTTCTTGTCTTCGGTGTAGAACCATTTCCGAACGTTTTTGATCTGCAGGATTTCACTCAACCACAAATCCCCTCCTCCATTTTAGAAGACGGTTTTCTGTTGCCCTGTATAGTCTGTCAAGGATTAGCCCGATAATCCCTATGGCCAACATGTATGATATAACCACATCAGGGGAATGATAAAGCCTTGCAAGCTGTATTTTGTAACCCAAACCGTATTGAGACACTCCAAAAAGCTCCGCAGCAACCACGCACATCCAAGCCACACCTGAGCCCACCCTCAGGCCGTTGAAGAATGCTGGCATCGAGGCCGGAATTATTACCTTCCTTAGCAGTATAGTTGTCTTTGTTGCTCCGAGTGTCATCGCAGCTTCCACATATTTTTTCTCAACCGATGAGACGCCATACATCGTATTAAGAAGCACCGGAAATACGGCTCCTATGAATATAATGAATGCTGCAGCAGTATGCGTTAGTTTCAGCAGAAGGATCGCTATAGGGATCCATGCTATAGGCGGGATGGGTCTAATAAGCTCTATGATAGGATAAAGAAACTTTTCAATCCTTTTTGACCATCCAGCAATGAGCCCTAGAGAAAAACCGATGAGTATCGCAAATGAAAAGCCGTAAAGGTAGTGGTAAATGCTATAAAGCATGTCTAAAGGCATGGAAAAGCCTGTTTCGGCGAATTTTGGATCTCCAATAACCAGCTGGGCAAAAGTTACAAGAACCTTTGAGGGCGGAGACAAGACGAAAGGATTTTTAATGAATACCCAGTAATATGCCTCCCATAGGGCTAAAAAAAGCCCAATTGAGATGAAAAAAATAGAGAAGTCTTTTAATCTTTCGATTCTCATTTCAAACCCAACTCAGCTTTAATTTTGGGCACCAATTTCAATGCCTCTTCGTAAAGGCTGGAATCCACGACATCGGAAGGATTGACCCTCACGGGATTTCCTGAAGAATCTTTCGTGATCTTGAGCTGGAACTGGGCGTCGCAGAGCATATCAAGCCCCTCTATCCACTTTTCATTTCTCGGATCTGTCTGAAGGTTCGTTGTACCGGGGAACATATCCGCAACATTCTCGTTAATGTTCAGCCACTTTATAAGAATTGCTTTTATTTCTTGCTTGTTTTTCGGATCTTTTGCGTACTCGCTTGCAATTATATGCAATGCAAGGAACTTTGCTGCGAGTTCCTTGTTCTCCCTCATGAAATCTCCGCGCATTAAGACTACGCAGCAAGGATGGCTTGGAACGAGCTGTGGGGAACCAACCACGATATGGCCGTAACCTTCGATCTCAGCAACATAAGGACTCGGGTCAGGGAAGAACCCGAAGTCTATAGCCTTAGCTCTGAGAGCTTCTCTGATCTCTTCAGGTCCTCCGGATTTAATTTCAACCTTCGATATATCGACCCCATTATCCTTAAGCCATTTCATCAGAACCGTGTGCTGAATGGAGCCAGGTGGAAAAGTCATAATCTTTTTACCTTCCAACGATTTGGGGCCTGTATACTCTACTCCCGGAACTGCAACTATGGAAGAACCCTCAGTGTTTGCAACCGCGACTATTTTTGCATCAAAACCCTTAGAAAGCAGTGAAAGCGGTGGAGCTGCGCCAACATAGGCTATTTGGTGTTCTTTGGCAGCAAAAGCCTCCATTTGAGGTGGACCTGAGGGGACCGAGGTTGCAGAAATTTTCGCTTCGAGAATCTTTTCATCCCATCCTTTCTCCATTATTACGAAAAGCGCTATATGGTGCCAGCTTGGCTGGTAGCTAACCTTTATCTCCTTCAGCTTCGGTTCTAACGGCTTTTCCTGCGAAACGCAGAAGGAAAATGCTACCAGCAACGCAGAAACCGCAAGCAACAAATAGGTTCGCCCCTTCACGTTCTCACCCTAGATATCAACGGAGGGCAACGTTATAATTTTTTCCATTTTTGCCATAGAAGTATCCTAAATGAGAAAATTTTAAATTTGGATTTTCCTACTCATACCAAATTTTTTGACATTTGTAATACTGACCTCTTCCCAGCCCTCAAGATCGAAGGTTCCTTCAGGGCGCTTCAAGTCCCAGCATCTGTCCGGGCTACATATGCGAGAAATTGTTTAATAGCGACGAGATACTAAAGGAGATATTGAATGAAAGACTTCGACAAAGCAGTGCAAGAAAAATTGGACAGACTTGGAAGTCAAGAGTTCAGAAAACCGGACTGGAGAAAGTGGCTAGAATTTACCGCTGAAGAATTTGAAGATTGGGCGGAAAAGAACACTGGAAAAAGTTTCGAGAAGATTGAAGACATCATAACAGAACCAAGAAGTTTTTCGGTTTCTCCAGAAAATTTTAGAAATAGCATAATATTGCACACTTCGGGTACGTCAGGAAAGCCCAAATATTATTTGTTGAGCGAGGAGATGTTGAAAAATAATTGGATGCCAGGAATGTATTCCATATTCAACTCCGCAGGTCTTGAAAGTGGCGGGAAAGTTGTCATTTTTGTTCCAGAAAGGAATAACAGAGGGGACGGAATAGATGATAATGGAAACGTTGTTCTTCTTTCCTCGGAGTTTTCTCAGAGGCTCGTGGTTTCCATGTTCGATGCGGACTATCTGATTTCGACTTATCCAAATTCTAGAAGACTTGACATACTTTCGGAAATAGTTGGAATGGAAAAAGTAGACGTCGTTTCTGCTCCAGCTTCGACCATTTCGCGGTGGGCGGACATCAACCTTCTCTCAATGGGAATAAAAGAGGATTTGAACTTCTTGGATGGGAGAGAAATCAGCGAAGAGTTCAGGAGGATCTTAAATAAACCGGTT
>CAYSRI010000012.1:0-2208 GCA_964433405.1 uncultured archaeon
ACCACAGGAGTCGATTGGAGCTTGGAAGATGCGTTGCTTTTTGATCTAATCACTCTGTGTGCTTCAAAAAGCTTGCGGGATAAACTTAGGGGTGTTTTGAAGGCCCAAGCCGGTGAAGCTATTCCAATCGTAGCGATCTCCGATTTTGGCAAACTGGCCCTACTCGAAAGGGCCAAAGATCTAGATGGAATTCTTATAATCTCAAAAACACTTCCTTATCTCAGCGAGAATCAACCCAAACCGCTGGTGTAGGTGATGTTATGATCGTCGAAGTCCGCAACCTCGTCAAGAACTATACGCTTACTAGTGGAAAAACGCTGAAGGCGCTTGAATTAGATCACCTAGAGGTAAAAAAGGGAGAATTAGTTGGACTTCTCGGAAAAAGCGGGAGCGGAAAGACTACTCTGCTAAGAATTCTCAGGGGTGCCGAGAGGTTCGATGAGGGCGAGGTCGTAATAGACGGGATCCGGCTTACACCAGAATCTACGAGGGGCGACTTCAGAAGTGTCATGGAAAAGACGGCAATCCATCTGCAGCGTTCTTTCGGACTTTGGAGTGAGAAGGTTGTCGAAAATGTTATAAGGGCTTTGGCATATCCCAGGCTGGGCGAGGAAGTTTTGCCGGACTGGGATGAGGTGCTCTATGAGGAGCTTCACGAGGAAGCAATGAAGCTTCTTGAGATAGTCGATTTAAAGCACAAGGCTGAGTGCTGGGCCGAAATACTGAGTGGTGGTGAGAAGCAGAGGTTAATTCTCGCAAGGCAACTTGCTAAAAAACCCTCAATTCTGCTTCTGGACGAATTCGGAACGATGACATGCCCCGAAACCAGGAAAAAGGCAATAGAAACGATCAAAAGGGTGAATCAGGAACTTGGAATGACTGTGCTGTTCTCGTCTCACATGCCCGAAATTCACAGGGAACTTGCAACTAGAGTCGTGCTTATAGATAGGGGAAAAAATGTTGACGAAGGAGATGCAGAAGAGATGATCTCCAAATTCCTGAAAGAGCTTGAACCGCCAATAATGAAGAAGAAGAGAATAGGAGGAGAAGTGATTAAACTTGAAAACGTCAGAAAGAAATACTATGTAGTTCCAGGAGGTCAAACACTCGATATGAAAAATGTATCTTTCTCAATAAGAAGAGGAGAAATCGTTGGCTTCATAGGCAAGAGCGGAAGCGGAAAAACTGTTCTCGCAAGGCTGATTAGCGGTCTTGAACTGCCTGATGAAGGTGTTGTTTTGTTAAGGCCAGAGAGGAAATGGGTGGATTTCAGCAAGTTTGGAAGGAGAAGCATTGAAGTAAGAAGAAAGATTGGAATTCTGCACCAAGAATTCGCTCTTCCTTTCTGGGCAAAGGTAAGCGAGCTCATTGCTTACAAGATCCGTATAAAGAGGGAAAGTGCCGTCCAAGAGGCCATGAAAAGGGCAGAGGAGATGGGAATGAGCGAGAGTCTCTTTGACGCTATCTACAGGCTCACAGATCTTCCTAGAGAGGAGGCTGAGATTAGACTCAGGAGACTGGGATTGCCATACGGAATAATAAAGGATCTGTTCCCGGAAAGCCCTGAAGATCTAAGTGCCATCTATCCGCTGCTGGAAAAGATGAACTTACCTGCCGAAATTCTCGAAAGGCAGAGCCACGAGCTTTCCGGCGGTGAAGCTGTAAGACTAGGAATAGCTCTTGCTTCAATAACAAAGCCAAAAATCCTGATTCTCGACGAGCCGTTTGGAGACATAGATCCTGTAACGCTTAGAAAGGTCGCAAATTTCCTTAAAGAGATGAATATCAGAGACAGGACAACTATGATTGTCGTAAGCCACCAGCATGATCTCGTAAAGGAGATTGCGGACAGGATATTCCTCGTAGAGGATGGAAGAGTTCAGGAGGTATAATAGCCAGACTGCAATTTTATTCTTTCACCAAGAACGCACGGGCCGAATCTCAAACCGCCCATTGGGTTCTTTGGATTTCCCAGAGCATTCATACACCTTGCCATTACTGCAGCACCTCTTGCAAGACCGTCATCAACAAAAACGATGTTTTTCTCAGGCTTCTTGTAAAAACCCAGATCCCTGAGTTCCTGAAGAAATAGCCATGGCTTCTTTCCAGTGATGCCCGCCCTTCCAGTCACCCCTATTGCCATACCCTCCATGAAAAAACCTTCATAGCTCACGACTTCCAGAACTTTTCTGAATATCTTCGCCATTA
>CAYSRI010000012.1:2218-11213 GCA_964433405.1 uncultured archaeon
CATATCCCCTATTTCCGAACCGATCCTTTCTAGTTCTCCGAACTTGCTACCATTTTCTCCAACATCGCATCCAACGAGCAGGATGCCCGCATCTTCAGCTGCCTTTGCATTCACAGGAATTTTGCCGAATTTCCTGCAGCTTGAAGGGACCCTTTCAACCCTTATGTGTTTAAGAATTTCCTCTGCAAGCTGAAATGCCTCTTCTCCAACGTTATAATCCCCTTCAAACCTCAAATCTATTGCAGCGGATTCCCTTTTCCTTAAAAAACCTCTTGTTAGCACGTCAGCTATTGCACCCCCAAGCCCGCAGAAGTTCCCGATCGTCCTTGCGTAAGGGATATCATCGTTGGTTATTCTACCCTTAAAGGTCGTTCCGAAGTCCATGGAAATACAGGGATTTCTGAAGTCAACATCCGTCCACTTTGCACCCTCCTTGATTCCGGCGGTTGACAGCTCTCCCTCCATTTCGTTTGCCACAATTTCTGCTCCTGTCGACCCCCTCGGAGGCAAAACTCCTGCAACTGATCCGTCAAAGAAGACCTTGTCCAGAAGGCTGTATTTCCTTATCTTTTCCGGCAGATTATCCTTTGTAACGGCAGGAACCATTCTGCTTGGTGGTACCCCGGCCAAAAGGGCTCCATCAGCTAGGGCCTGAATGAAGGTACCTATGTCATTTGGATTTTCAAAATGCGCCACGACACCTGTCGACCTTACGAGGAAGTCTATATCAGATACGCTTATACCAGCTTTGTTGCAGGATTCCTTAATGCAGTCACTTACGATTTCGGCAACAGACTGCCTTGTAAGCGGAGTACCAAAGATAGTTTCTCCAAAAATGGTTTCACCAAATCTCGGTTTCCTCACGTTTCTGGTGAGCTTGACAATCTTATTAATAAGATATGTCCTTCCAGTTTCCAGGTCTGTTCCCGTGAGAACACATTTCGTTGTGGTGTTTCCAACCTCAACGGAAGCAACTATGAAAATCGTGATCCCTCTTGCCTCCATCGAGGCACCATCGGCCTTTCTGTGTAAGGATATAAACTCGCTTTTTGCAATTCTAGGTTTAGAAGATAAAATGGAAAGTTTAACCATGGAAGTATGTACTTCCAGTAGCCCTTTCCTTCCCCGGGATGCCGCACGCGTCTGCTCTGCACTGCCTGCACAGTCTGAATACCCTGAGATGTCTGGAAGCTATCTCCCGGGCTTTTTCAAGCTCCTCACAGGTTGGCTTCCTCCAGTCTTTGAAACTATGAAGTGGAATCAAGGGGATAATATTCATTATGAAGGCCCCTCTCTTCTTACTTTCGACTGCAATCTTCTCAATTTCACCCTCGTTCAAACCAGGAATCAGAACTGTGTTTACTTTAACAGCCATTCCCCTATCCGCGGAAGCTTTTACACCTTCGAGCTGTTTCTCTATAAGGAGCTTTGCAGCTTCCACACCTCTAAGTCTTTTTCCGCCGTAGTCAACCCATTCGTAAATCTTTGCAGCTATTTCCGGGTCTATGGCGTTGATCGTAACAGTAACCGTCTTTACGTTCAATCTGTCTAGCTCATCTGCTTTTTCTGCCAGTAAAAGTCCGTTGGTGGCTATGCAGAGTATTAACTCGGGATATTTTTCGTGAACGAGCTTCAGGGTTTTGAAAGATTCCTCGTTTGCAAGAACTTCTCCAGGCCCAGCAATTCCGACAACTTTTAGGGGATAATTCTTCCTAGCCTCCTCCACCCTCTTCAGGGCCTCTTCAGCATTAACTATGCATGCAGAAACACCCGGACGGTACTCACACTTGTCTATTTTTCTTGTGCAGTAACCGCACTGAATGTTGCATCTCGGAGCTACAGGCAGATGAATTCTTGCAAATTTGAAATGGGCCTCATGGCTGTAGCAGGGATGGGCAGAAGTCAGATGGGCAAATTTACTGCCAACCTTTTCCCAAGTTTCGTCTTTCATTCTCAACCCTCTTTTGCCTTCAGTGCCTTGTATGCCTTTTTATCCCTTGCACTCGGCATGGCATTTTCCGAGAAGTATTTCACGTAGTCGAAAACATCTTCAAAAAGCTTATATGGAAATCCGATCAGAGCTTCATCATCGGCTATATCGGTGGCCATTCTGCAACCAAAGCAGCCGAGGCTGAGGTTTACTTTTTGCCTCCTGTACGGGATTGCCGTGCAGTCCAAGCAAGTTGCTCTCATTACGGCTGAATTCGTTTCAATTCTCTCACCCTTATTCGCATTCACACACGCAAGGAGAATCCACATCAGCCTTTCAGGCTGATCCTCAATTATTACAACGTCAGGTTCCATAATCGCTGTCTCGAGAGGGAAAAGGTACAGATCCTCGACTTCACCGGGCTTGAAAGACTCGACTTCGGCGTAT
Source organism: uncultured archaeon (assembly GCA_964433405.1). GTDB lineage: Archaea > Halobacteriota > Archaeoglobi > Archaeoglobales > Archaeoglobaceae > WYZ-LMO2. The sequence goes on from CAYSRI010000012.1 coordinate 4,596, forward strand.
ATTTTGCTTCCTATAGAAGGGTCTTTGGCTATGCCAATTTTCAGGGTGTGTTCCCCGGTTCTGAATCCTTCGGGAAGTTCCTTAAATCCGAACACAGCTGCTGAAGCGGCGCAGCCAATTTCTTCTTTGCCTAAAAGCACGTGTTCTCCTTTTCTAGCACGCATTAATGCCTGACAGTATCTATAGCCCTTAAGCCTTCTGGCGTCGACATTCAGACGCTTGGATGAGATTTTTACGCCAACAGGATAACATCTAAGACCCAGAATTTCCCTGAGCTCCCTTGCCTTTTTTCTCAGCTCGGAAATCTCCATTGAAATCACCAAAAATTAAAATTTAAGCACATCTTATGTCTTCTCCTTTGTATTCTCCCTTTACGGCGAGATTGTTGACTAATTCCACGAGGTCTACTACCTTTAATTGTATTCCCTGTTCATCAGCCATCTGCTTCAGATGATACTTACAGAAGGGGCAGCATGAAACAAGATACTCTGCCCCAGTTTCCTTTGCCTCCTGAATTCTGTTTTTGCCTATAGCTCCAGCGAGGTCTTTGAACTGAGACTTAACTCCACCACCAGATCCGCAGCAGAAGGATTCTCCTCTGTTTCTTTCCATCTCTATTAGCTCTGCTCCAATCGCCTTTATAACTTCTCTCGGTTCCTCGTATACCTTCGTGTGTCTTCCTAGATGGCAGGGATCGTGATAGGTAACTTTAGCCGAAATCTTTTGTGGTGAGAGCTTTCCTTCCTTTATGAGCTTGTTCACCAGCTGAGATGTGTGAATAACTTCGAAGTTCCACTCGAGGCCGAGTTCCTTTGCGATCTTCGGATAGTCTATTAGTATCGTCCTGTAACATCCTGCACAGCTTGAAACGATTGTCTTAACTCCTCTCTTCTTCCACTCTTCGTAATTCTTCCTGAACAGCCCGTAAGCTATGTCTCTCTGTCCTGTTCTCAAGAAGGGGGAACCGCAGCAGTATTCGTTCTTTCCCGCATATGCAAATTTGAGTCCTACCTTGTTGAACAGATCGACCGTGTTTTTCGCGAGCTCTACTGCCCTGAAACTTGCAGTACAGCCTGCAAAATACATTATTTCTGCATTCTCCTCATATTTGTATCCCTTGATCCATTCCTCCCTCTTCTCCTTCGGCTCACCGTAGGGGTTGTCAGTCTGCAGTGCAAGCTCTCTAAGCTTTTTGTGGACAGGCAAAGGAGCCAAACCTTCCTTGACCATCTCTGCCCTTGCCATCTCCCAAAGATCGACAAGATGCAGCGCTGTCTGGCACTGCTCCTCACAGGCTCCGCAAGTTGTGCATTTGTAAAAGTCCTCAACAAGCTTTGGTTCGAGCTTTATCTTCTTGTTCTTTATCCCTTTAAGCATGTAAACTCTTCCCCTAGGTGATACGCTTTCCCATTTGATCGATTGAAAAGCCGGACAGACTCTGCAGTAGAAGCACTGTGCGCATGCATGTAGCATTTCTTCTAACTCTTTCTCGAGCTTCATGGTATCACCTTCTGGGTAATTTTCATCGCCCAAGCCATTGCACCTTTTGGAAGAACCTTTCCTGGGTTTAGCTGATTTTTCGGATCAATCATTTTCTTGAATTTCATTATTTCATCGAGATCCTTCCCGAGAACTGTCTTTGCCTCGCAGCTGAGATAGAATCCGGTGGAATAGGGAACGCCTCTCATTTTCTTGGCAGTCTTGAGGGCTCTTATGCTGTTAAACCAAGTTAAAACATACCCAAAAAACTTTCTTTCATCTGATGGTATGAAAGTCAGCACTGCACCCTTTTTCCCTTTTGAATACCAGACCTCGCTTCCATGCGGCTTCTTTATCATTTTCTTCAGCTTGTTGAGATACGCTGGGATTGAATCTGCAGGAAGAACGTTTTCTGCAGCCACCAATCCTGGACCCAATCTTCGGACTCTCATTGGATAAAATCTCTTCTCCCAGATCTCCTCTCCTAAACCTTCATCTCCATCTAACTTTTCCGTAGTTGCCACCATCAGGACATCCTTTTCGGGCATATCCGTTCCGAAGGCTTCGTTTTTCAGCTTGACATATCCTGCATCTAAGAAGAGTCCCGCATAATGTTCTCCTGCAAATACTATCTTGTTAGCCTCACGGGCCGACACTTGGAAACCATAGTAATGCATATCCTCCATTTCCTTCACTTTTACCCATGCCTTTGTTATGATCCCCGTTATTCCCTCCATGCCCATATAATACTTCAGCTCGTTTCCCGAAACTTCCCTGACACCACTAAAATCGGCTATTCTAAGCTTCTCAACGTTATCCGCAATTCCGCCGTACTTGAGGCTCCCAACACCGTAACCGCCCTGTGCAATCCAGCCTGCAACAGTCGAGGATGGGGCGCTTGTTGGATAAACTCTCAAGGTGAGGTTTTTCTTATTCAGCTTCTTTTCTATTTCCCACCAAACTGCTCCTGGAGAGCATTCAATAATCTGATTCTCCTCATCGATCTCAAAATCATCCATTCTAGAAAAGTCTATCATTATCGTCTTTCTACCCGATAATCTAAACATGGCTATGTCTTTGGGCGGTAAAACTCCGCCGTAGCCTGAAGTACCAGCACCTCGCGGAACAACGGTTGCGCCTTCTTCTTTTGCTATCCTTAGAACCTCCAAAACTTCTCTTTCATCCCTAGGCTGATATATAACATCAACCTGCTTTAAAAGCAAGCTTATCACAGGAGCGCTGGATATGTCCCTCGTGTACAAGTACCTTTGCAAGGCCCAATCTGAACTGGGAATTTCCTTAACTTCGCTCATGACATCACCCCACAAAAATTAAAGGTTTCAAAAAAGATAATCCTATCGGAAAAATTCCTTTGAAGTCTCAACCGCTTCCTTCCCCCTTTCCACAAGGATATCAGCAATTCTTTCGTCGAAACCAATCGTTCTTGCATATAAAACTTTTACTTTCGCTCCATCGAGCTCTACAGTGCCCTCGCGCTGTCCCTTCTCTAGCCCGAGTTCACTGGGTATATCCTCCGTAGTGTGCACGCCGTCAGAAAGAAAGACGGGGATGGCTATGACCTTTTTATAGCCTTTTTTAACTATTTCGGCCATAGCCTCCCTTATAGTTGGCCTGTTAACGTTCATGAAGGCATAGAATACATCTGCAAAAACTCCTCTGTTTTTTACGCTCTCTGCAAGTCTCTCAATAATCTTCTTTTGAATTTCAAGTTTGCTTCCGTGTCCTATGAGCAGAGCCACTGCGTCTTCCATCCCTGCACCCTAGACAAGCCTCTTTATTGGATGAGTTTCGGCTTGAACGGATATTCCAAGCTCCGAAACGGCTTCAGCTACAATTATGCTAACCATGGCTGTGCTCGGGAATATCAATGGAGCGTTCTCAATGGGTCCGTATAGCAGAAAGTCGGCTCCGAGTATTTGCATTATCAGATTCGAACCTATGTCTGCAGGCGGAAAGACTTCTTTTTTCTCTTTCTTTAGCTTCTTTATCCACGGCCAGGCTGAAGGAATGTTGTGCGGTGCACCGCCAGCGGGGAGGCCAAGCTTTGCCTTTACCGCCATTACAGATTTGAATGTTGCCCCCGCTCCCGCTCCAAGAGGAGTAGCAGCAACGTCGATCAGGATTCTTTTTATTCCGCATTCAGATGCGATGTCAAGAAGTCCCTTCGATAGTCCAGCTCCTCCCTTCTGCAGTATATCCAGCCTACCTTTCACCGTGTTATCCGTTGGATTGAAGGCCAACACGATTGCAGAGTCAAGCTTGCTGTTCTTTAAAGCCTCAACCTCCTGCGGGGTGAGGCTTGGATTTATCGAGTTGTAAATCGCCCTGTTATGGACCCCGATTTCGGTTGCGAATTTTGCACCTGCGATCCTCACATTGGGATCTGTTGAGTCTATCAGGAACGGAGCGTCCGAAACGTTAGCAAACCACTCTATATACTTCTGCATGGCTTCGCTCGACTCTCCGACTATCTGAAGCATGCAAGGAATCCCAGTGAGATCTGAGAACTCCTGCTGCATTTTCCAGAGCTCTTCAGCCTTGCTCTTGTCGAAAATTCCTTTATGGTCATCGCTTACGATTTTGTGTCCCTTATAGAAGATCGTTCCGACTAACACAGGCGGGTTCTCGCCTGGCTGGCCGCCAACCTTTATCTTTCCAAACTCAAACACTTTCTGTTCCTTCTCAAACTTGAACATATCCTCACCTCCAAGGTACCCTAAGCAAAAGGTAAATAATTACCAGAATCAGGGCAAAAACAAGCCCGTAAAGTATTCCGATGTCTCTGCCAACTTTCTTGCCTACTTGCTGTGCAACTTCTGCCTGGAAGAACTCAACTTTCTCTTCCACCTTCTTTATCCTCTCAAGCAGAACCAAGTACTCAGAGGTGTCAACATAGGCCCTCGGAATTTCCTTTTTGTCCACCATCAGATCACCCCATCCAAAGCAACGGGATAAGAACTAGAAGCAATGCAAACAGCAATCCAAGAACGAAACCCGTAATACCTGCCATGTTTACTCCTGCTTCCAGCTTCTGAGCTCTAGCAATCAGCTGGGCACTGTATTCTGTTCTGCTAACGATTTCGCCTATTTTTATTGCCTTCGGTTTCATTATCTTCGGAAATCCGCTCATATTCCCGCCCTCCAAATTATTATACCAAGTACGAGCATCGCCAGAGTCATTCCAATCCAGAATCCCTGAAATCTTCCCGCATATAATCCTGCGGAGAACTTATTGAGCAGGGCCACTTCTTTCACCTTGAGCTCGATGTCCCTAACCCAGGATTCGATGTTTGCTATCTCTCCCGGAACTGGAAACACTTCTCCCTCAGCAATCTCTTCCTTCGCCTCCTCTTTAATTTCCACGATCATCGGCGGTTCTGGAAAAGCTCCTGGATCCTTTGATATGCACTCCTTGATCTTGGCAATGATCGCCGAAAGATCTTCGACACCGATCATCTCAACGATCTCCACCTGTTTCCTGAACCTCTCTATGGCATTCGCTGGTAGATTCTGAACATACGGAATTGCACCCTTTGCGCCAATTATTCTGTTGTTCTTCACTCCGTTCTTGTGCAAATTCACAATCGCGTCTCCAGTCAAGTGCCCAGTAACTTCGGCTCCACAGAGGATCAGGAACCTTATATTAGGGTTAGCAATGATGTTGGCAACCATCTTTTCAATTCCTATGTTCTCCGTCTTGCATATCCCTGCCATCCCTGCACCGGCTTCAATCAACTTCTTTTCATCAAGATGGCTTCCGAGAGTTGCCACAACGACACAGCTCTTCGGATCGCCGACCATGTACTCTCCTTTAATCTTCGGCCATCCAGGAGCTGGCTCTACCTTGTTCGCCATATCACATCACCCACGCAATCAAGAAGGCTATAAGCAATCCGACAATAAGCCCGTAGAAGATTCCGGTAATCATTCCGGCGTAGTAAAGGCTCTTCTCTCTTCCCTGATATGAGGCTTTGAAGTTCTTCAGCGGATCGAGGGAATTCACAAGATCGTCTGCGATCTCCTCGAGCTTCTTCACAGACTGTTCGATATCAGAAAGTGGGTAGAATACTAGATCTTCTCTTTCCTCGCCGAGAACTCCGCGAACCGCGTCAAGCACTAAACCCGGCTCCGAAGAAACTTTTGCGTACGTCATTTATGCTCGACCTCCGGTATAAGCCCAGTATTCATAACAATACCCTCCTCAAAGGACGTTCTGACAAACATGCTGTAGGTTACGACCCACGCAAGGGCTCCGAAGAGAATCGTGATCATTCCAGGTAGTCCTATGAAGTAAAGCGATGCTATTCCGGCCAAAATCACCTGAGCGCTTCCTGTAGCCAGAGACAGTTTCAGAGTCCTTCCCTGTCTCTCATCTGCTCCAAGACAGGCGTTATAAGGATGCAGAATTCCGAGAGCTCCGATTATAAAGATGAATAGCACTATCCCGGTATCAGACACGTTTTTCAGGCTGAGCAAGTCGAAAGAACCAGTAATTGTCGCGATGTGCCCTAGGATCAGCAGCGCTCCTGCTCCGCAGATCTCAGTCATGCATCTGATCATCACTGGGATGTTCATCTTCAAAATGTATCTCGCCGAAATCCCTATGAACAAACCTGTGAGCAATGCAAAAATCAGGGCTATAACTGGGACTAGAAGGACTGTTTTGCTCGCAATATATACTGCTGCGATTACTGCAGCGACTGCACCGCCAAGAGCGACCATTCCAACCGAAGGTACGCCCGTACCAATGCCGTATTTTGCCACCGTTCTGACCCCATTTGCACCCCAGAGAGTCGCAAAAATGATTGCTATCCCGCCTAAGAAGGCAAAGAAGCTGTTAAACGAGGCCGCGAATATCCCGAACAGCGGAACGGCAATTCCGATAGCCGCAATAAGGTTGTTTGATACCTTCTTCTCCGCAACTGCTTCAGCCTTTGCGTTGCAGGAAGAAACGGTCATAGCGCGACACCCCATACAGTGGCAAGAACCAAGATCAGAGCAATAAAGCCTGAGACGATCAGACTTGAAACTATGGCTCTTGGCAACCTCTTGAACTTTGGATCGTGGAATCCCTCAATTGTTCCTGCTATGTTGTAGGCTGCGAGCACGGCATTTGCT
>CAYSRI010000012.1:11223-13062 GCA_964433405.1 uncultured archaeon
CTGGGGAGATTTGGAGTTCATTAAGCAAGACATAGGTAAGAGCACCACCAACACCGCCCAAGAATCCCCCCATTATTCCGCTAACAAAGGACACTGTGGGAATTCCGTGACCTTCTGTGCCTGGCGATACGTATATGTCCTGTCTGTATTTGGTTATAGGGTCAAACTTTACCTTAGCAGACACTGGGGGAACTCCAACGCCGAAAATGTATATCACGTTTCCTATTAGCATCGTAATTCCGATCATAAGCATGCTTCCGACTGCACCGCTCAGCAGAACGTAGCTAATGGGCACGTTTGCGAAATGATACATGTAACCGGCACTAACTAACCCAGTTAGCCCAGCACCAGTCGCTAGCTGAACAGTTCCAGTTCCAACGCCGGTTGCCATCGCCATCGCAGCCGGAGCTCCACCGACTGGGATTAAGTGGACGCCTATGACGATCAGTACGCCTGCAATTATGAGGCCAATAATTATAGTTATCGGATCCATCTTAAGCACCTCCTTCAAGCATAGCAAGCTTCTCTGGATATGGCCCGTAGCTCTTCCTCGCCCATACCTCGAGAAGCCAGTTAGCTACGATCAGCAGGGCGACGATTACGAATCCGACCACGATGGCCATGAACTGGTCAAAAACGAGAGTTCTCCAGTTATCCAGGAATATGATGAGGCCGAAGGTAATTCCGGTTGCTGGTCCTCCGAATTTTGCACAGAACCAAGCATTGTCGATGCTGCTTCTCGTGCCTATCTCTGCCTTAGTCACGATCTTTCCTGAAAGCGCTGCATTTAGTCCTGAACCGAATGGTTTGTTCTGATATTCCCTCTCAGAACCGTAGTGCACATCCCCAGTTGAAGAGCCAATGGCACCAACAGTTATTCCCCAGATAAAGGCAAGCATAACAAACGGGAATGGATGTTCAAAGAAATGCCACAGAATGTAGGAGAGGCCAAGAATGCAGAAAGTGGCTACAAAGCCGTGGGCCATAATCGGCGGTAGATGATTGTAGATAACATCAAGGTATATAGGCTGTCCGTATCTCCGCTGGCTTGCAAGTCTGCCTATGTATGCTGTGCTTGCGTAAATCCCGTGGAAGATTGAGGCAACGAACGCTCCAATTGCGAATGCTGCTATTATGTTGAAGTTTGCATTCATCAGAATCCATGCAACGGTGGCTGCTATACTTGAGTAAAAGGCATAAGCTGGGGGTTCACCAGAGATTGCTTTGTTGAAGATCCTGTGCAGAACTCCTACCTGTGGTGCTAATTGAACCTGCGAATTTGGATTGCTTTGAGAACCGACATCACTTTCAAGATCCTCTGCTGCTCCAGCAATTGTAGCCGCTGCACCCATCAGTGCAACAAGCCCCAATCCTGTGTTTACGTCCATCATTTTTATCCCTCCAACCTGCTTTTTCTAACTTCATTCCGGAATTTCTTCCGGAATTCATCTACCAGCACCCCTCGGTGTTGCCATATATTATGTTTTCTTTTTTTTCTGGAGAAAAATATTCATGATAAAAATAGAACGTGCTGACCAAACTGCTAAATTGCACCCCAAAATCTAACCAAGGTGTGACCCTCAACAACTGAAGGCAAAACATTGCATATGTCTCCCAACTTGAAATCAAGGATACGAACGTTCCTTATTTTCTCAGCAAACTTTTCGTATGGAAGCTTTATCCTAAGTCCGTCGAGCTTCACAGTTATTGGCGCCGGAGATGGGCTTTCCTCGATTTCGGGGATCTGATTCTCGATCTCAACCTTAAGATAATAGGGGGGCACTTCGAATCTTTCAAATATCCTCCTCTTTTTCTCTAACTGCTTCTCAGCTGCTTTTG
>CAYSRI010000012.1:13174-17694 GCA_964433405.1 uncultured archaeon
TTCCCCACGATTCTCCCCAACTTAGGGACGTACTCAACACCTTCAGGAGGCTCGATCTTTGGAAAACCCGTTGCAACGACGGGAATCGTGATTTCTCTGAGCATCTTTCTGATCTTCTCATTTACGCACTCCCTAAAATTACCGAATAAAAAAACTGCAATGTCGTGCTCATTAATGAGATCCCTTTCAAAGGCAGTAAGTCTGGCAAGTCTCTTTCCTACGCCCCTCGACAAACCAACCATGTTTGTCTTTGCACCCTTCCTCCGCAAATATTCGGCAATGTCGCATGAATGGTGAGGGAGATGATAGATCGAGATGGTTGGAACTACAACTGCAATTTCGGAACCAGCTAACGGAGCTTCTTTCAGCTCAGCCTTCAGTTCCAGAGCTTTTTCCTTCACCCGTTCAAGATCTTCCTCAGGAACTATGAAAAAGATCGTAACTTCAGTCTGAGCGAAGTTTTTCATGATTACAAATCCACCGAGATCGTAGATGAGATCCTCGAATTCCTGATGTCCGTAAACTCCACCGTTGAAAATCAAGGGTATCATAGCTTTTCCTCCATGAGCCCTAAGGTCTTTTCAACCCATTCATTCTTTATTGGATCCTCAGAGGCAATTACAGCAATTACGTCGTCTTTTCTAATATATTGTCTGACCCTGAAGCCTTCGGGTATTATTCTCAGAATTACGTCCATCAGTCCGACCATAAGCTCTTTCTCTGGATCGTATACTACTTCGTTCAGTACATCATCACCAATTTGGTCTCTAACCATTATCTCGTATCTGCTCAGCTGCTCCACCTTTTCTTTGCCGAATTTTTCCCATAGAATCCTTAAAACCTCTGGCATTAGCTTGTCGTTCTCGCAAACAACAATGACTCCCTCTCTCGCAGGTTTCATCGTAACAACTTCTGATAACCTCAAAATTCCTCCACCCCTCGCAAGCTGGATTATAAGAATGAATACGGGTTCTCTTGGATCTCCGTAAGCGTAAACACTTTTCATCAGTCCCTTAATTGTTGATTCTGTCAACACCGTGCTTATTGTCCTCTCATATGCCATTTTACCTTCTTCATCAGGCGACTCTACTGCTAACCTCATATTTCAACTCCTCCCTCACTCCGGAAGCTACAAAGGCCATCCCCGTTGCAACAGCAAATTGCGAGAACTTTGGCACGATAACTTCCATTCCTAATGCCTCTCTTACGGCCTTAACAAGTCCCTTCAGCAGCGAAGTACCGCCAACCTCGATTATTGGTTCTCTCAGCGTTATCTCCTGGAGTTGTTGCTCCACGATTTGGTCTATAACGCTCCTACATGCAGCTGCTGCAACATCTTCGGCCTTTGCTCCACCAGCTAAAGCTGTCGTTAGATCCTGCATTCCAAATACTATGCAGTATGAGTTCATCCTTATCTTTCTGTAATCTCCCCGAGTCGCCATCTCCCCAAACTCCATTATGTCAACCCCGAGCCTCCTTGCAGTTGTTTCCAAAAATCTTCCTGAAGAACCTGCACAGATTCCTCCGAGCGTAAAGCTGTCTGGAATACTGTCATGGGCTGTTATTGCCTTGTTGTCCATTCCGCCTATATCAAGGATTGTCGCGTCACCTCTCTGCTTTTCCGCAAGAAAAGTTGCTCCTTTTGCTCCAACGGTGATCTCATCCTGAATTATTCCAGCTTTAAGATGCTTCCCAATCAGAAATCTGCCGTAGCCAGTGGTGCCAATTACTTCAACCTCCGATAACTTCACTCCCGCCTTTGTGAGTGCTTCCTCCAGAACCTTATCTGCAGTCTCAATTATGTCGACCGTAGGTCGCCAAGCCGCACCAATGATTTCGTTGTCTCTCATAACAACGGCTTTCGTTGTCGTTGATCCTGAATCAACGCCAACCGTAATCCCCTCATGCTTAGTTCTCGCGAGAAGATGCTTTCTCCTTACTATGTTCACAAGGGCTTCCATCCTTAGCAAAAAGTTTGCAGCCTTACTTCTTTCTGTGAATGAGTATGCAACAACAGGAACTCGGAAGTCCTGAAGGTATTTCCTGACTGCATTTCTAACCAAAGCGCCCTCGGCACATCTAAAGCATGTTGCGACAAATGCAGCGTCTGCATCGCATCTTTCTTCGGCAACTGACTTCGCTCTTGCCATCATCAGCTTAAGATCTCCCCCCTTCACAACTATTCCAAATTCCTCGTCCACTTCTTTCACGTCCTGAAGATCCACCTCAGGAATCACGAGTTCGCCGCCCACCATTTCGATCGCTTTTTGGATCTCGTGGTAAACGCCGCTGTATTCAGCTCCGCATGAAAGCAAGGCTACCTTTACCATTAAATCACCTCAAACCGCTTAGAAATCCATAAATGTCTTCCACGAATTTTTTAGCCTCTTCCTGAGTCCTAGGAAGATCCAACTTTATAAATGGAATCCCTTTCTGCTTTATCAGGTATATGAGCATATCGTTGTGCGTACAACCGGCGCAGCCGAAGGCGTATTCGTAGCTCGCCACCAATCCAGCCTCCGCATTCTGTATGAGCTCGTCCCAAACACCGAGTCTGCCCCTGATACCGGAAGGCATCTCTATTGATGCGTACTTTAGGCCCCTTATCACGTCCTCTGTGGTTATATTTCTGGGTGGTGCATCGATTTCCGGGTTTCTAACTAGCTTTGCGATTTCTGCCATCATCGTTAAAGGTCTGTGACCGCTTCTTTCGACCAGATCTGCTAAAATCAAACTGTTGATCGGGTGAACAATTACCTTCTTCGGTTTCTTGGTCATTTCAATTTTAAAGTCCTTTATTGCTTCCGCAATCAGCGGGAGAAACTCCGACTCATACTCAATTTGGTAAAATCCCGTCCTTGCTCCTCCACCGCGCTCGGCCCTGCATACCCTCTTATCCCCGATAGGGTAACCTCTTTCCTTGGAGAAAACGTAGTAATATTCCTTCCGAAGGATTTCAGCCATTTTGTCAACCTTTTCATCTTCACCTTCTATGATTGCCCCAAAGCAAGTCTCTTTTACGATTCCGTCAAAACCGTATTCGATTATCTTGAATACGAGCTCCTCTGGTGTCGTACCTGCCTCCGGAGATAAAACAAAATATCGGACCTTCATTCCCTTACCTCCATGAAGTAGATCACTTCTCCCTCCTTCGAATCCTTTATCACTTCAAAGTTTTCCAAAACTACGCCGACAAGGTTCGTAGATTCGAGGCGCTCTGCAGTTGGTCCAAAATCTCTGCTTTCAACGAATCTCACACCTATAAGCCCAGCATGCTTCCTAGACATGTTTGTAACGCCTATCTCTCCGGGCTTCACAATTTCCCTTGGAGTGTTTTCCGGAATCAATGGCTCTTCGAAAGTAACATTTGGCCTGAAAACCGCAAGATCTTTTGTCTTGAAATACACCTGAAGCCTTCCCACCTTTTTGTTCACTATCCCAGAGGCGATCCTGAAATAGAGAGTTGTTTTCGGCGCCAATTCTTCGAATAATTTTACCTTTACAATCTTTTTAGGCACAACGCCGAACGTTGTAACCTCTCCTTTCGACAAGATTTCAAAAGTCGTTTCAGGAATCTGTGAAACCACTATCGCATCGTCATCCGTTTCTCCTTCTCTGAGCTGCCTTATACCTTTTTCCGAAAGCAATTTCTGTGCCTGTATCTGAGTTAGGCCAACTAGGTCTATTCTGGCTGGATTGGTGACTACCCTTATCTTATCGCCATTCTTAGCGACTTCAAGGAGCTCTATACCGCTTTCAACAAACCCTACGACACAGTGATCTCTGTGCGGCATTCTGTCCCGAAGATAAATGTAGATGTCCCCTGCGTTCTTTCCCGTCCTTCTTATTGTAACAGCTCCTCTAACCCTCTTCTCAGGATTCTCCTCTCCTATTTTAATACCCAATATACCCTTAAATCTCACATAGGTGTTGGTTACTTCCTCCACCTTACAGTTTCTCTCCAAAACAGCCATTGCGTATTCAGATGCATTTGCAATTTCTTTTTTTAGTCCAACTGTAACTTGGGAGTAGATTTCATCACCTTCAAGGATTTTTTCCGTCAATTCAGCTCTTGTCTTAATACCAGCCGAAGCCCCTCTGTCGAAGACAGGCTCTATTATTTCAATCTTTTCACCAATTTCAAGAATTCTTAATGCCTTGAATCCTTCAATCACCCTTCCAATTACTCCATTACCGACCGTGCAGTGACCGAGCTGATATCTTGTTACCGCAAAAATCAGGTATGCACTTTCTTTGTTCCCACCTGCAAGGCTGAGAAAAATTTCCCCGGGCTCGTAGTCGTGCTGCACTTTTGAACACTGCAAATCGCAGGAAAAGGGACCAAATGCCAAAACCCTCTTAGTCCTCCACGCGACCTCCAATCCCTGAATCTTATCCCTGACTGAATTCCATAGCGCTTCGTTTTCCACCTTTAAAGTTATGCTCTCTTTCCCTATTTTTAATTTGAAGGTGTCTGTCAACTTCTCCTGAGCCTTTCTTTCCCGAACTATAACGACGAG
>CAYSRI010000012.1:17749-18075 GCA_964433405.1 uncultured archaeon
CTTCAGGCAAAAGATCAGCAAGAGAGGAATTTTGGGGGGCATCAATTTCCTTACCATTAAGCTTTACTCTCATGCAGAGGCCATTTGACAAATCAGTATTTAATTTATTCGATTGTTTTACTTCCCTTCCAACACCGTGTTTGCACACTCTATGGAAAATTTAGCAAAGGATAAATATACGCGTGAGAATTGCTTCTGGAACTGGAGGTGGAAACATTGGCGGAAGAGATCATCCGCTTAGAGAACGTCTCAAAAAAGTTTGGCGATAATTTTGCTCTCAAAAACATCAATCTAAGTATTAAAGAAGGAGAAACTCTCGGTAGTAT
>CAYSRI010000013.1:0-2986 GCA_964433405.1 uncultured archaeon
CTGGGGAGGGGCCACCAACATCGCTCCTGCAGATGACAGGATAATAAGGGTAGAGTACCAGCTTGAGATCAGTCCAAAAGCACACACGATTTCAAGTTTGCTTTCCAAGTGCATCGGAACGGGTTCAAAGTTCGTCTCGATCGACATTCCGATTGGAGATGGAGCGAAGATAGAAACTCTTGAGGCAGGTAGAAGCTTTGCAAATTCCCTTGTTGAACTTGGAAGGAGACTTGGTCTAACTGTTACAGCGACGCTGACAGATGGTTCTCAACCGCTAGGAAATTCCGTTGGGCCAGGTTTGGAGGCTAAAGAAATACTTGGAATTCTCGAAGCAAGATCTGCAGAGAACCCGCTTGTAGAGAAGGCCCTCAGCTTTGCAGGCATTCTTTTCGAAATGACAGGAATTGCAAACGATGGCTACAGCTATGCTAAAAAGATCTTCGAAAGCGGTAAGACCCTTGAAAAGTTCAAGGAAATAATCGCGGCGCAAGGTGGTGATGAGAAAATCAGGTCCGATGATATTCCAGTTGGCGATAAGACTTTCACAATAACCTCAAGGTTTGAAGGGGCTGTCGTTGCCGTGAGAAACAAGTCAATAGTCAGAATAGCGAGATCTGCAGGGGCTCCAAAGGATAAGGGGGCAGGAGTGTACATTCACAAGAAAAGGGGGGACGTTGTTAAGGCTGGAGATCCGCTTCTCACGATCTACGCTGAGAAGGAGTGGAAGCTAGACAATGCTATAGAAGTTGCAACAACCAGAAAGCCCCTAGAGGTTTCCGGAGTGATAATAGAGAAATTTAAGGGGGGATATTGATGCAGCTTAAAACAATGAGTCTACCGATAAAATCAGGAAGACCAATAGTGGCCCTAAATGAGGCCGACGCTTACGAACTCGGTGTTTTTGAGGGGGATCGAGTTCAGGTCAGACATGAAAAAAAGAGGGGGATTTTCACTGTTCAGATTGCCAAGGAAATCGTTCCACAGGGCCATCTTGGAGTGACTGATTTTGTTTTGAGGGGGCTTGCTCTCGAGGCAGGTCAAGAAGTTGACGTTTTTCCGGCAAGAAAGCCAAAAAGCGTTGAGTTCATTAAGAAGAAAATAGTTGGCAAAAAACTGGATCAGGATGAAATCAGAACGATAGTCTTCGACATTGTAAACAATGCATTGAGCGATATAGAAATAGCCTCCTTCGTGATTTCCTCGATGCTCCGTGGAATGGACTTCGATGAAATAGAGTGGCTAACTAGAGCGATGATCGAGAGTGGCGAAAGACTCCATTTTGATAGGGGCACTGTAGTAGACAAGCACAGCATAGGAGGTGTTCCCGGGAACAAAATCTCGCTCATCATTGTTCCAACTGTAGCATCAGCAGGCCTTTTGATTCCAAAGACTGCCAGCAGAGCAATAACTTCTGCTAGCGGGACTGCAGACACAATGGAAGTGCTTGCTGATGTGAATCTGAACATAGAAGAGATCAGGGAGATTACGGAGAAGGTTGGAGGGGTAATAGCCTGGGGAGGGGCCACCAACATCGCTCCTGCAGATGACAGGATAATAAGGGTAGAGCACCCTCTTTCCCTAGACCCTAGGCCACAGCTTCTCGCAAGTGTTATGGCCAAGAAAGGAGCGATAGGGGCAAGAAATGTTGTCATCGACATCCCATACGGTGAGGGGGCAAAGATAGAGAATGGCGAAATGGCAAGGGCTCTGGCCAATGACTTCATTGAACTTGGAAAGAGGCTTGGGCTTGAAGTAGTTTGCGCTCTCACCTACGGCGGGCAACCGATTGGCAGAGCCGTTGGTCCCGCTTTAGAAGCAAAAGAGGCTTTGAAGGCCATGGAGGAAAGAAGGGGATCTGCTAGCCTTCTTGAGAAATCGCTCGGAATTGCTGGCCTTCTCTTTGAGACAACAGGAATTGCAAACGATGGCTACAGCTATGCTAAAAAGATCTTCGAAAGCGGTAAGACCCTTGAAAAGTTCAAGGAAATAATCGCGGCGCAAGGTGGTGATGAGAAAATCAGGTCCGATGATATTCCAGTTGGCGATAAGACTTTCACAATAACCTCAAGGTTTGAAGGGGCTGTCGTTGCCGTGAGAAACAAGTCAATAGTCAGAATAGCGAGATCTGCAGGGGCTCCAAAGGATAAGGGGGCAGGAGTGTACATTCACAAGAAAAGGGGGGACGTTGTTAAGGCTGGAGATCCGCTTCTCACGATCTACGCCGAGAAGGAGTGGAAGCTAGACAATGCTATAGAAGTTGCAAGGGCTGAAGCCCCGATAGTAGTTTCGGGTATGATACTGGAAGTTTATGGTAGGTCGAGGTGAGAAAAATGATAGAAGTTTTGGATGGTTTGCAGGATGTGATAGCCTGCGAAAGTAAGATTTCCAGGATAGAGCTTGTTGGAGATAGGGCCATTCTCGAATACAGAGGATATGACATAAGAGACTTAGCAAAAAGTTCCACTTATGAAGAGGTTGCATACCTTCTGCTTTACGGAGAACTGCCAAAGAAATACGAACTCCAGGACTTCAAGATCGAGCTAGCTGAGAGAAGGGAGTTACCACCGCAAATCATTGGATTGCTAACTCATCTTCCGCAGTACACTCACCCAATGGTCGTTCTCAGAACTGCGACTAGCTACCTGGGCTCTCTTGACAAAGCAAAGGACATTAAGACGAGAGAAGAGAATCTTGAGAAGGCAAAGAACCTGATAGCAAAGTTCCCAACCATCGTGGCATACTACCACCGCATAAGGCTCGGCAAAAACCTAATTCCACCAACACTTGAGCTCAGCCATGCTGCGAACTTTCTGTACATGATGAACGGACTTGAGCCTTCGAGAGTTGCGGAAAAGGCCTTGGATGCAGACCTGATTCTGCATGCAGAGCACGAGCTGAACGCTTCAACCTTTGCAGCAAGAGTTGCAGCTTCAACGCTAGCTGACATGTATGCATGCGTTGTCGCCGCTACAGGGACACTCATGGG
>CAYSRI010000013.1:2996-12605 GCA_964433405.1 uncultured archaeon
AGAAGTGATGAAGATGCTACGAGAGGTAGCTAGTCCGAGAAGGGCTGATGAATACGTTAAAAAGAAACTCGAAAAAGGGGAAAAGCTCATGGGATTCGGACACAGGATTTACAAGCACGTAATTGATCCAAGGGCCCCAATACTCAGGGAGCTGGCAAGAGAGCTGTCGAAAAATGGCAACCCGATATGGCTAGAGATCAGCGAAGCTATTGCAGAGAGTGCCTACAAGTACAAGAAACTGCTTCCAAACGTCGATTTCTACTCTGCAAGTGTCTACGCAAATCTCGGGATTCCCGACGATTTGTTTGTGAACATATTTGCCATGGGCCGCATCAGCGGTTGGCTGGCACACATAATCGAGCAGTACGAGAACAACAAGCTGATAAGACCAAGAGCGAAGTATACTGGAGAGATCGAGAAAAAATACGTCCCAGTAGATCAGAGGTAATTTTTATAAAATTTTTCAAACTAAAAATAGAAACAATTTTTAAACTGAAGGCTACCGAAGCCTGATGGAGCTACTCGTATACATAGACGGTAGGTTCGTTCCCGAAAGCGAGGCAAAAATCAGCGTTTTCGATCACGGCTTTCTTTACGGCGACGGCGTATTCGAGGGAATAAGGGCTTACAATGGCAGAGTTTTCAGGCTGAGAGAGCACTTAGACAGGCTTTATGATTCTGCAAGAGCAATTAACCTCGAAATTCCGCTTTCAAAAGAGGAATTCGAGAAAATAATCCTCGAAACTCTGCGAAGAAACAAGCTCAAGGACGCATATATAAGGCCCATTGTGTCCCGAGGAGTGGGAGATCTCGGCTTGGATCCTAGGAAGTGCAGGAAACCAACGGTGATAGTGATTACAAAGCCGTGGGGAAAGCTCTACGGGGATCTTTACTCTAAGGGTCTGAAAGCCGTTACGGTTGCCGTGCGCAGAAATTCCTTCGATGCTCTTCCACCAAATATAAAATCCCTAAACTACCTGAACAACATCCTAGCGAAGATTGAAGCAAACGTGAAGGGTGGAGATGAAGCAATTTTCCTTGACAGGAACGGCTACGTCTCCGAAGGTAGTGGAGATAACATATTCGTCGTAAAGCGTGGAAGAATAACGACTCCGCCAACTATCAACAATCTTCGCGGCATAACAAGGGAAGTCGTAATAGAGATAATAAATCGACTAGGGATTCCGTTCTTCGAAACCAATCTCGGCCTTTATGATCTCTACACCGCAGACGAAGTCTTCGTCACTGGAACTGCTGCAGAGGTTGCTCCTATCGTTGAGATTGACGGTAGAGTGATTGGAGACGGAAAACCCGGAAAGATTACAAAGCAGATAATGGAAGAATTCGATAAAGTAACGAGAACAGAAGGGACTCCGATCTATGAGTGAACTCTTCACGCTGATCGTAGAGCTTGAGGATAAGCCAGGACAGCTATTAAGCGTCCTTGAACCAATTGCAAGGAACGGAGGGAACATTGTTGGAATATTCCACCAGAGGGGTAAAAAATCACCCCTGAATAGAATTCCAGTCGAAATTTCATTTACCGCTGAAGCAAAAAGAGCCGAGAAAATCCTAAACGAACTGCGAAAGAATTTTTTAATCAGGCAATTCGGGGAACTGAGAACGGCAGTTATTTCGCTTCTGCTAATAGGGCATGTAATACACACAGATCTGAGCGATACTATAAAGAGGGTTGACAGCAGCGATGCGGAATGCGTCGAGCTAAACGTTACGATGCCCGAACGAAACGAACCGTCAACGGCGATGATTACGATTACGGCAAAGAGCAAAGAAGCTCTAGAAATGGCGCTCGCCCGACTCAGGGAGATATGCCGGGAGAAAGGGATAGTGATAGTGGAACCGATAAATGATGAAGTATGAAGATCGCAATTATAGGATTTGGGACGGTTGGACAGGGAGTTGCAGAGCTTCTTGTTGCAAAAAGAGCGGAAATTGAGAGAAAAATAGGTGATTTCAGGGTTGTTGCAATAGCTGACTTAACTGGCTCAATATGGGGCGACTTCAAGCTTGAGGATGTGATCGAGCACAGGAGAAAAAAGGGAAGACTTCCAGGCGATCGGAGTGCAAAGGAGATCGCAGAAGAAGAGGATTACGATGTGATGATTGAGGTTACAACAACTAGGCTTGATGAAAGCGGAATTGAATACATGAAAACTGCCCTAAAAAAAGGGGCAAGCGTTATAACAAGCAACAAAAGCATCGCAGTCGACTTTCAGGGCCTGATGAAACTTGCAGAAAGCAACAATGCGAAGCTTATGTACGAGGCCACAGTAGGAGGGGTGATGCCAATTATAAGATTACTTAATAGCTATCTGGCTCTTTGTGAAATTAATGGCGTTCGAGGAATTCTTAACGGCACATGTAACTACATTCTGACAAGAATGGAAGAGGAAAAGCTTCCGTACAGCCAGATTCTTAGCGAGGCAAAAGAAATGGGAATCGCTGAAGCGAATCCGAGTGCTGATGTAGAGGGGATCGATGCTGGTATAAAACTCGTGATACTCGCGAATACTATCGGCATCCCCGCAAAGTTTGAGGATATAGAGATAGTGGGAATAACAAAAATCACACCACAGGCTTTTACAGTCGCAATGCAGAAAGGATATACGATCAGACTCATCGCTGAAGCGAGCAAAAAGTGCTTGAGGGTTTCTCCAAGACTTGTGCCGCTAAACAGCCCCCTTGCGATAAAGGGGACAATGAATGCAGCGATGATAAAGACAGATACCGCAGGAGACATATTTGTCGCTGGTAGAGGGGCAGGAAAGTTTGAAACAGCAACAGCGATCCTTTCAGACTTGTATGAACTTGTTAGAACTAATTAAAGTCCTAATTGTTTTTTGCTTTCTTCTTTACGCCTGTCGTTTAGACCTCAAAAGCAGAATTATCCCAAACAAAGTCTGGAAGTTCATGCTGGTTGCAACGATTCCTATAACCCTTTATCAGGTTTACGAAATGGCCTTTTTAAACACAACGATGTTGATTTTCGCTGCGATCGGAGTCATTTTCATGGTTATGTTTGCATACGTTCTCTACCGAATAAACGCCTATGGTGGAGCGGATGCAAAAGCGATCATGTGCCTTGCAATCATCTTTCCTTTTTACCCCCAAATCGGTGCTTTTCCATTAATCAACAGCGGATTTGGAATTTTCGCCTTCTCGGTTCTTGCAAATTCGGTAATATTTGCTCCCCTGATGATGATAGCACTACTAATCAGAAACCTTTTAAGAGAGGGATTCAGAGGTTTTCTGAAAAACCCGCTCTATTACATTGCAGGATACAGAATTCCCGTAGAAAAAGTTCGTTTTCACAACCTTTTTGAATTCGTAGACGAAAAGGGAAAACTGAGAAGGGTTCGAAAAGGAATCGAACCGAACGAAGAGATTATCCGCAGGCTTAAAAAATATGGACTGAAGAAGGTCTGGGTTACACCAGCTCTTCCTTTCATAATTTTCATAACTTTTGGTTATGTCTGCGCTGTTGTTATCGGAGATATTCTTTTCTATGTAATAAGAGTTTTGAGCTAATTTTAGATCCGCTGGTATTCATTCTCTGGCCTGAGCTCTAAACCTTGCTGGTTCATCAGATTTACTCAAAAGCTTTCCCGCATCTGCAAACAGTATTCGAACCATCATAATCTACTTTTGACTTTGATATTTTAAAAATCCTTAGCAAATTTAAAAAACAGCTTCACAACGCTCATTTATGCACTGGGCCGATGTCATAGCTTCAGAACTCATTGAGATTTCTAGCTCTCATAGGATAGCTACTGGAATCTCTCCTTCCGGACACATACATCTGGGTAATTTAAGAGAGATGGTTACAGCTGATGCAGTCAGAAGGGCTTTGATTGACGCCGGTGGCAAGGCGGAGATGATCTATATCGCAGACGATTTAGACCCGCTAAGACGCAGGTACCCCTTCCTGCCAGAAAAATATTCCGAATACGTTGGAATGCCATTATGCAACATTCCAGACCCCTCCGGATGTCACGAGAGTTATTCAGAGCACTTCTTGCAGCCATTTCTTGAGTCCCTTGACATTCTAGGTATCCCCGTTGAAGTCAGAAGGGCAAGCGAAATGTATCGCCAAGGGCTATACGAGCCTGCAATAAAGCTTTCCCTCCAGGAAAAGGATAAGATAGCGCGAATCATTCGAGAAGTTACTGGAAGAGAGCTTGAAGAGGACTGGTATCCATTCATGCCCCTCTGTGAAAAATGCGGTAGGATTAACACCACTACAGTCACAGGTTTCGATGACCATTGGATTTACTACTCCTGCAAATGCGGAAATAAAGGCAAAGCGAGCTACAAAGGTGGTGGAAAGCTAAGCTGGCGCCTAGATTGGGTGGCAAGGTGGAAGATTCTGCAAATTACCTGTGAACCTTTTGGCAAAGATCACGCTGCAGCAGGTGGTAGCTACGACACTGGAAAAAGACTCGCTAAAGAGGTTTTCGATTACCCCCCACCCTATCCGGTTCCATACGAGTGGATACACCTAAAGGGAAAGGGAGCTATGAAAAGTTCCAAGGGAATCGTTATCCCTGTTAGAGAGTTCATCGAAGCAATTCCGCCAGAAATCGTTAGATACATAATAATAAGGGTAAAGCCCGAAAAGCACATTGATTTTGACCCCGGATTAGGACTTCTAGAAATTATCGACGAATTTGAGGAAAAGATATTTGAGAGAGATCGCAGCGTACAGCTTAGTCTCGTGAAAGAAGTAAAGTATTCAGAAGTTCCGTTTAGACATTTAATAGTAGTTGGCCAGATAGCCAACTGGGATACTGAAAGGACTCTTGAGATCCTAGAAAGAAACGGATACGAGAGGAGCGAGGTCGCAGAAGACGTCGAAAGGCGCTTGAAATACTGCAAAGTATGGCTTGAAAAGTACGCACCTGAGACACTGAAGTTCAAGATAATCAGCGGAAAGGTCGAGCTCAGCGACGAGGAAAAGAAATTCATCGAGAGATATTCTGAAAAGCTCAATGATAGCATGAGCGCGGAGGAAATCCACACTCTCGTTTACGAAGTTGCCAAAGAAATAGGTATTGATGCTGGCAAGGCTTTCAAAGCCATTTACAGAATCCTAGTTGGCAAAGAACAGGGACCCAGGGTTGGCTACTTTATAAAATCCCTTGGTGTTGATTGGGTGAAGAAGAGGTTCCATGAGGCGAATTGAAGCGGGAAGCTACTACAGCTACTTGCCAGAAGGTTGCAAGCTCTGTAGAAGGGGTTCAAAGCTCGTACTCTTCATTACAGGCCTTTGCAAAAACTCCTGTTTCTACTGTCCAATATCAAAAGAGAGAATGGGAAGAGACGTTTTATTTGCAAATGAAAGGGAAGTCAATAACTTCGAGGATTTTTTAGCCGAAGTTGAGCTTATGAGCGCTGAAGGTGTCGCTATCACAGGCGGAGAGCCATTACTAAAGCTTGAAAGAGTCTACGAGTTTGTTAAGCTTTCAAAAAAGCTCGGACTGCATGTTCACCTTTACACATCAATTCCCGCCAAAGAAAGTGTGCTCAGAAAGCTGAAAATTGATGAAATAAGATTCCACCCACCAGAGCTGCAAAATCCGGAAATATACGAGGAACCTATAAAGCTGGCGAAGAAGCTAGGGATAGATGCAGGATTTGAAATACCAGCAATAAGGTTTGAACCCAAAATAGTCGAGATTGCAAACCGAAATGACGCATTTTTAAATCTGAACCAGCTTGAGGCAAGCGAAACCAACTGGAGCAACCTTGAAGAAAGAGGTTACGAGATAGAGGACTACTACGTTGAATGTCCCGAAATCGTCAAATTGTTCGAAAAAGCAAACAAATTCCATTATTGCACAGCGAGGTTCAAGGATTCCGCACAATTTCGGAGAAGACTAATAAGGATGGGTATGAACCATCCGGATTTTTATCTGGTGACCAGAGATGGTACTCTTCTCTGCTGCAGAATAGAGGGGGATTTAGAGAAGGCAAAAAAGATCCTGAGAGAGTTCAATTTTGAATTCGAGGTCTTTGAAGATTGCATAGAGACATCCGTAAAGGTTGCGGAAAACGATAAACTTAGAGAAGCTTTAATATCTCAAGGTTGCGAATTGTATCTAGTGGAAAGATATCCCACTGCAAAAAGGACTCTAATTGAAGTAATGCGGGTTTGATATGAAAGAAATCGCCGAAAGGATAAGAAAATATCTGGATAAGGACAAAACGGGGATAAGAAAGGAGTTGCTTTTGATTCTGCTTCAGGGTGGAAAATATACTACCTCCGAAATACATGAAATTCTGCGAAGCAAAGGGTACGAGATCAACCAGAAAGGAGTTTCGGCAATGATCGGAATAATCGGTTCACGAATCGGAATTATAAAGAGTGAGTCGGGCGAGAAAAAAAGATATTACCTAAAAAAGGAATATAGCGAATTGGTGAGGGAGATCGTTGAAGCCAGTATATAAGATCTACGAGAGAAAACTGCTCAGAAATGTCTTAAAGGGAGATATCCCAAACCACATAGCGATTATAATGGACGGTAACAGAAGATTTGCGAGGAAAAAGGGACTGATAGAGATTATGGGTCACGAGTTTGGATCGAAGAAGGCTGAGGAGGTTTTGGAGTGGTGCTGGGAGCTCGGAGTGAAAATGCTGACCCTCTACGCATTCTCAACAGAAAATTTCAGCAGAAGCGAGTTAGAAAAAAGAAACATTTTCCGGATCTTCGAGAGGGAATTAAAGAGACTGCTGAATGATAGTAAAACCTATGAAAGGCAAGTAAAGGTTAAGATCGTTGGAAAAAAGGAGCTCCTGCCAAGCAACATCCAGACTCTGGTTGAAGAAGTAGAAAACGCCACTGCAGGCCACGAAAGGTGCTTTTTAAATATTGCCATCGCCTACGGAGGAAGGCAAGAGTTAATAGATGCAACGAAAAAAATCATTGAGAAGGTTAAAAAGGGAGAGTTGATGGTTGAAGACATAAACGAGAGAATCGTAAACGAATGTCTCTACAACAGTCACGAACTTTACGCAAAGGTCGACATAGTCATAAGAAGTGGGGGGGAGCAGAGGCTATCGAATTTTCTCCCCTGGCAGACTGCAAATAGTGTTGCCTATTTCTGCGATGTCTATTGGCCTGAATTCAGAAAAATAGATCTTCTAAGGGCTATAAGAGAGTGGCAGAGGAGGAGAGCATGTCAAAGAAGCTGATGTACGAGTTCAAGAAAAAGCTTGAAGAGCTTGACAGCTACCGTGGAAAGGGAACTGAGCTCATAACACTTTACATTCCCCCAGACAGGAACATAGCCGATATAGCCAACCAGCTTAGGGAAGAGCTGAGCCAGGCATCAAACATAAAGTCGAAACAAACAAGAACTAATGTAATAAACGGACTTGAAGCCATTCTTAACAGGCTAAAGCTTTACAGAAAACCACCAGAGCACGGAATGGTTATTCTGAGCGGTCTGGTCACAATAGACGGGAGGGAAAAGCACATCACAGAGATAATCGAACCTCCAGAACCCGTGCCCCTTTACAAGTACCACTGCGACTCCAAGTTCTATCTGGAACCGCTGAAAGACATGCTCAGAGAAAAGAAAGTTTATGGGCTCATAGTACTGGACAGGAGGGAGGCAACAATCGGATTGCTGAAAGGCAGAAGAATCGAAGTTCTTGACTACGACACATCCATGGTCCCCGGAAAGCACAGGCAGGGTGGTCAGAGCAGCGTTCGATTCGAGAGGCTTAGGGAGATAGCGATCCACGAATTCTACAAGAAAGTTGGAGAAATGGCTACAAATGCCTTTTTACCGCATAAGGATAAGCTTGTCGGGATTCTCATCGGAGGACCTTCTCCCACGAAGGATGAATTCTATCAAGGCGAGTATCTGCACCACGAACTGCAGAGAAAAGTTCTTGGTCTATTCGATGTTGGATACACAAGTGAGAGCGGGCTATACGAGCTAGTTGATAAGGCAAAAGACTTGCTTTCCGAGGTCGACCTTGTCAGAGAGAAGAACCTGATGAGCCGATTTCTCTACGAGATTTCGAGAGATGGGCTTGCGGTTTATGGAGAGGAAGAGATAAGGAGATACCTCGAGCTTGGAGCTGTCGATACCCTGCTTGTTTCTGAGGATTTGCGACTCGAAAGGGTTCGATACCGATGTCCTACATGCGGAGCTGAGAGGGTTGTAACCCTAAAGGGTAAAGCTGTTTCAAGGCAGATTTGCGAAAAAGATGGTGTAGAAATGGAGGAAGTTGAGAGAATCGATATAGTGCTCGAGCTTTCGGAGATTGCTGAGAGAATGAACACAAAGGTGGAATTTCTCTCTACCGAGACTGAAGAGGGGGAAGTCCTTTTAAAGGCTTTTGGCGGAATCGCTGGCATTTTGCGCTATAAACCAAAGTAGGGCAATATCTGAGGATTTATTTCCTTCTTTGAATTGAAAGCAAAATTTATTTAACCTCCTGTCGCCCGAAAGCCATGGTATCGGTAGAAGATGTCTATCACGTTGCTAGGCTTGCCAAGCTCATGATTTCAGAAGCTGAGGCCGAAAAATTTCGAAAGGAATTTGAGGAAATTCTGAACTATTTTGACGTTCTTGATGAAGTAAGCCAAGAAGTCAGGCCTACTTTTCACGTTCTCGAAATCAAAAACATTTTCAGAGAGGATTTGCCCAAGGAGGGTCTAACTCACGAGGCGGCATTGCAGAATGCCCCCAGAAAAGAAGAAGGGTACTTTGTAGGACCGAAGGTGGTCGATTGAGGCTTTCTGAATGGAGGCAGCTCGTTCAGGAACACGGATGCCTTGAAATGGTAAGTAAACTGCTCGAGAGAATTGAGAGAAGCAAGCTTAATGCTTATATAACAGTCTGCAGAGAGGAAAGCCTGCAAAGGGCAGAAGACTTCGACAAGGGAAAAGTTAAGGGCAGACTTGCGGGAGTTCCAGTAGCAGTCAAGGATAACATTACGACCAAGGGGATAAGGACCACCTGTGCATCAAAAATGCTTTCGAACTACATTCCGGTTTTCGATGCGCACGTTGTTGAAAGGCTCAAGGAGGAGGGCGCTATAATTATAGGAAAGACGAACATGGACGAATTCGGAATGGGGACGACGACGGAAACGTCGTATTTTGGAGTTGTTAGAAATCCATACGATCTCGGAAGGGTCGCAGGCGGGAGCAGTGGAGGAAGTGCTGCTGTTCTTGCGGGTGAAGAAGCAGTTCTGGCCCTAGGAAGTGATACAGGCGGAAGCATAAGATGTCCAGCAAGCTTCTGTGGAGTTTACGGGCTTAAACCGACCTATGGTCTTGTATCAAGGTACGGTCTGATTCCATACGCAAATTCCCTAGAACAAATAGGGCCTATGGCCAACAGCATCGAGGATCTTGCCTTACTTCTCGAGGTAATTGCCGGAAAAGATGAAAGGGACTCAACAAATGCCGGAAGAGGGTTTGAGTTCAGAGAAACGAAGGAGTTCAGAATTGCTGTGATTAAAAACATGACAGCCGATGAGCAGATAATGGACAGATTCTACGATAAATTAAACGGCTTTGAATACGAAGAGATCGAGCTACCCTCGCTGAAGTACGCCTTAGCTGCTTA
>CAYSRI010000013.1:12615-17805 GCA_964433405.1 uncultured archaeon
TACGTAATTGCGATGAGTGAAGCTTCATCGAACCTCGCAAGATATGACGGCGTTCGCTATGGCTACAGCGTTCCAGAACTGACATCCTGGAGTGACTACTTCTCGAAGGTCAGAGCTGAGGGTTTTGGAGAAGAAGTAAAGAGAAGAATCATGCTTGGAAGCTATGCGCTCTCTGCAGGCTATTACGGAAAATATTACCTGAAGGCTTTGAAGGCAAGAACCCTAATAATAGAGGACTTCAGAGGAGCTTTCAGGGATTTCGACGTTCTCGTTTCCCCAACCATGCCTTCGCTGCCATTCAAAATCGGAGAGCTAAAGGATCCGCTGACAATGTACAAGATGGATGTTAACACCGTTCCCGTGAATCTTGCAGGTCTGCCAGCGCTTAGCGTTCCAATCGGATTCATTAGGGGACTTCCTGTTGGAATTCAGGTTATCGGAAATTACTTTGAGGAAAGCAAGATACTCAGCTTTGCAAAGAGAATCGCTGCGGAATAATTTTAAAACTCCCGAAAAAGGTAAAGAGTATGGATAGAATTTTCCTATCCGCTGGCGGCGTGGAGATCTCGGTTCTTAAAGCGTCGGAAATTCCCGTATTTTACATCCATGGTTCCGCCGGAGATGCAGAAATATGGAAAAATCAGCTGGAAGAGATCGGAGGCTATGCAGTAGATTTACCAAATCACGGATACAGCGGAAAAGCAAAAATCAGGAGCGTTGACGATTACGCCTACTTTGTTTCCGAGCTAGTAAGCGAGATTTCAGGCAGCGGAGTGATAGTAGGCCACAGTCTCGGTGGTGCAGTTGCACAGAAGGTGTACCTAAATCACAGAAATACTGCGAAAGCGTTGGTTCTCGTCGGAACTGGTGCCAGACTTCGCGTACTGCCAAAAGCGCTTGAAGGACTGAAGAGAAATCCTTCCGAAACGACTAAGTTCATGGCAGATATGGCCTTTCACAGAAAGAATTTCGTTGAGCGTTTTGGGAAGCTTTTTATGGAAAGAGCCGGAATTCTGCTGGAGGATCTCACACTCTGCAATGAGTTCGATCTTCTCGATGATTTCAGATCCGGAAAGATTAAATTCGATATTCCCACGCTTGCAATTGTTGGAGAAAATGATCTTTTAACTCCTCCAAAGTATTCGGAGTTCTTTAAGGCTTTCGGAGCGGAAATGAGGGTTGTAGAGGACGCTGGCCACATGGTTATGATCGAAAATCCTGAGGCTTTCAACAAGTGTCTGAAAGAATTCCTGCACTCTATCGGCAAGGTTTTACTATGATGCCCAGAATTCTCCCGCTGAT
Source organism: uncultured archaeon (assembly GCA_964433405.1). Lineage (GTDB taxonomy): Archaea > Halobacteriota > Archaeoglobi > Archaeoglobales > Archaeoglobaceae > WYZ-LMO2. The sequence goes on from CAYSRI010000013.1 coordinate 13,918, forward strand.
CGCCCTCATTCTCCTGCTTTCAACTTTTTTCGTTCCAATTATGAAAATTGAATTCAGGGAAATTCGTTTGCTTGAACTCGCAGAAACCAACACCTACAGCCTCTCCCTACTTACCCTTATTTTTCTTTTCATTCTGCTCAACTTTAATAAAGAGATATTCGGTCTTTTTGCTGGAATTCTGCTTTTCCTGCTGTTTCTTTTCCTCAGCTTTTCGAAGATGCATTCTCCCGAATACCTCGCTGGTTACTGGTTGCTCTTGGCAAGCGCAGTGCTTCTGCTTCTTAATTTCATAATCCACACACTGAATCGGAAAGCTTATTAATTATCTTGAAAAAACGGGGGCGATGAGCAGAATTCTTGAGGAGCTTGAAAGTGCTGGTATAGCCTTTTCTACGGATTACGAAGACCTTATCGCATACTGCAAGGATTTTAATCCACTACATCAATTAAAGCTTCTCAAAAAATTGACTCCGGCGCTCCCAGAGGTTGTTGTTTTTCCGAAGAGCGTTGATGAAGTCTCAAAGGTCCTAAAGATTGCGAACAGCCTAGGAATTCCCGTCTACGTTTTCGGAGGAGCAAGTGGGGTCATAGATTCCGCAACGCCTTACGAAGGTGGTATCGCTTTGTCCACTCTCGGGCTCGACTGGATCGAGATCGAAGAGGAGAACAGAATCGCAACCTGCGGAGCCGGAGTTGTGGGGGGAAGGCTCGAGAAGATCCTGAACCACAGGGGCTTCAGTTTAAGGCATATTCCTCAAAGCTTATACTGCTCAACCGTAGGTGGATGGGTTGCGACTGCCTCGAGTGGACAATTTTCAACAGGATACGGCAATATTGAGGATTTAATTGTCTCTCTGAAGGTCGTGCTGCCGAACGGAGAAATCCTAGAGGAAAGAAAAACGCCCAGAAGGGCCGGAGTTGATTTAAAGAGGCTTTTTGTTGGTAGTGAAGGGTTATTTGGTGTGATTGCAGAAGTTACGATGAAATTTTTTGAGCTGCCAAAGGAAAGTGTTAAGCTTTCGTTTGAATATAAGAGTATCGAATCAGCCTTGGAGGATGCAAAAAAGCTTTTGTCATTAAAACCCGCATTAATGAGAATTTTCGATGACGAAGAGACGCTCAGATACTTTGACAGCGAGGCTTTTAGCACAATCGTTATCTTTGAAGGTGATGGAGCAAGAGAGAAAGGGAAGATTGCAAGAAGCATTTCAAAAGGTAGAGAGGTAGAAGGCTACGCGGACATTTGGCTTGAAAAGAGGTTTGATGTCTCAGATATTTCAAAGATCGGAGTTCTTGGTTTCGTTTTTGATACAATTGAGGTTTCATGCTTCTGGAATTCAGCTGTAAGGTTATACAAAGCGGTAATTGAGGCTATTAGAAGCGTAGAGGGAACTGTAACTGCTTCAGCTCATGCGTCGCATTTCTATGAAAGTGGTCTCTGCTTCTACTTCACCTTTGCAGGCTTTCCAGCAAACGCTGAAGAATACTATGCTGAAGTTTGGCGGAAAGCTATTAAGGCCTCACTGGAAAATGGAGGAAATACAACACATCACCATGGAATAGGAAGGCTACGTATGGCATGGATAGATAAAGAATTCGGTAGCTTTCTCCCATTGCTAAGAGAACTGAAATTCTTCATTGACAAAAACAACATCATGAATAGAGGTGTTTTGCAATGAACCCAAAAGTCATAATGCGGATCCTTAGCCAGACAGACTTAAAGACGAGGCTCAGACTTGCTAAGGTTATCCCCAAGCTTGGAAGTGGTGACGAGGTTGTAAAATGCATGCTATGTCCGAACATGTGCCTTTACATCTGTCCTGTTTTTGATGCTGAGCGAAAACTTACAGTTTCCCCCTCCATAAAATCCAGAATTGCATACTTTGGCGGAGAAGAAGCGATTTACCACTGTTTACCATGCGACGCCTGTAAAGAGAACTGCAAGATGGAGATAAGCGTAAACGATAGCCTTAGGAAACTGCGAAACGGAAAATATGCTGATAAAATAGATCGATGGCTGAACAAACTATCGAGGAGAATCGAAGAAAGGGATGGTAGAATTTTGTACTTTCCTGGATGTAGAACCTTCGAGTTCGGACTTTTTGAAAAAACCGTTGAGTGTTTGGAGAAAACTGGCGTAGATTTCGCCCTAAGCCAAGAAATCGTTTGCTGCGGGATGCCTTATTACGAGGTAGGCGATAAAAGGTACATGGAGTACTTTACAAGGCTAAAAAAGGTTGCGTCGGGTTATGAGAGGGTGATTAGCAGTTGTCCGCACTGTGTCTCCGTAATGAGGGAACTGGGAATTCATGCGGAGCATTTGCTTTGCATATTGAAACCTTCAAGGATTGGTGGAACTGTTTCCTACCACGACCCATGCCTTATGGCAAGAAAGCTAGGACTTATCGATGAGCCGAGGGATTTCCTGAGGGCATGCGGTTTGGAAATAGTCGAACCAGCTTTTAGCAAAAAACAAACGGCCTGCTGCGGATACGGAGGTATTTACAGGCTGCTATATCCCGAGAATGCTGAAAAAATTGCAGAAAAGAGGAGAAAGGAGTTAGAATTTGAAATTGTAACAGCCTGCCCAGCATGCAGAACTGCGCTCAGGGGAAAGGATATCGTTGAACTACTTTTGGAGGTGATTTAATGATCGCTGTAATTGACGCTGGCACCACGAGCATAAAGCTCGCTGTTTGTGACGAAAAGCTTTTGGAAATAAGAAGAGAGCAAATAATAAAGCGATCTCCTTACCCTGGATGGGTTGAAATCGACGTCGAGGATCTTGCAAGAAAGGCAAGGGAACTTTTGGATTACGCAATTGAAAAATACAAGATTGAGGCAATAGGGATCACAAACCAGAGAACGACAGTTGTCCTTTGGGATGATAAAACTAAAAATGCAATTTTTCCCGCTTTGGGCTGGCAAGATTCAAGAGCGCTGGATGTAGCATGCCGATTGAACAAAAACTTCAAGATCAGATTTGGAAAAATTCTGGGGAAGATTGTGCAGAAAAGCGCTACATTATTGCCAACGATCAAAAAAAAGAAGACCGCAAAATGGCTGATGTCTGTTGCAGACTTTTCATTCATTCCTACGCATTCAAGCGTGAAGCTTCGCTGGCTTTTAGATCAGATAAAAAGGCCAGAAGAGTTCAAATTAAAAGCTGGAACAATTGACAGCTGGCTGATTTACAAGCTATGTGGAGAGCACCTCACGGACTATTCAAATGCTGGAGCCACTGCAATCTTTGATCCATTCAATTTGAAGTGGAGCGATACGATAATGGAGATCGCTGACATTGACAAAGATTTATTGCCAGATGTTCTTGAAAGCGATGCGACTTTTGGCGAATACAGAAATATACCAATAACTGGTGTGATAGCTGACCAATCTTCCTCGCTTTACTCTCTGGGATGCTGGGAGAGGGGAGAGATCAAAGTGACTAACGGAACAGGGAGCTTTGTCGATCTGAATGTGGGCGAAGAAGCAGAGGTTTTTCCCAAGCTTCTTCCTCTCATCGCTTGGAAATTGAAGGGGGAAATGAGGTATATGTTAGAAGGAATGCTTTACTATAGCGGCTCAGCGGTCGATCTTTTCAGAGATCTTGGGATAATAAGGGATGTTAAGGAAACTTCCCAAATGGCATTTAATTCCAAGAATGATCTATACATAATCCCGTCCTTTGTAGGTCTATCAACCCCTCATTACGTCTCTGTCCCGGGACTTCTTTACGGGCTCACGAACAGCATGCAGAGAGAAGATCTTGTAAAAGCCCTGCTTGAAGCTGTGGCCTTCAGAATTACCGAAATTGTGGAATTGATGAAAAAAGTAGAAAGAATTGATACGATTAGATGCGATGGAGAGATGAGCTCAAACGATTTCTTG
>CAYSRI010000014.1:0-260 GCA_964433405.1 uncultured archaeon
CTATTATGCCCTAGGCCAGAGACCGTAGTATGCGTTTAAAATCATAACTAGAACAAATGTCAAAATACCGGCAAGCATCACGGTCTTTGGACTTATTTTTACCTTTGCCTTTTCCTCCTCAAAATACCTCATTATTCCTGCAGAAGACATGAGTGGTGGTGTCCTCTCCTTTGCACGTGTGACCTTTGCCATAATCTCTAATCTGCGAATGAGTATATAAAATCTCCTTTCTGGTGAAATATTTAAACCACAACCCTAAC
>CAYSRI010000014.1:328-4671 GCA_964433405.1 uncultured archaeon
GAGAATACGGAGATGAAAGACATATAAAGGAAAGCGAGTATGCAGACCTTACAACAACAATTGCTTTTAAAATAGCCAAAGAAAGAAAAGTAAGCCCCCAGGAAGTTGCAGATGAAATCGTAGCCAAAATTACGCCTAGGGGATACATTGGAAGTGCTGAAAGTGTAAACGGATATATAAACTTCTCTGCAAATTATGAATTTCTAGAGGATACCATAGAGGTCATTCTAAACGATGAGAACTATGGATCGATTGGAGCAAGTGGTAAAGTACTGATAGAGCACACCTCGGCAAATCCTGATGGACCACTGCACATTGGTCACATAAGAAATTCGGTCATCGGAGACACTTTGGCAAGGATTTTCAGAAGGGCGGGTTTTGATGTTACAACCCAGTACTACATAAACGACATGGGAAGACAGATGGCAATAACTGTACTGGGAGTCGAAAAATTCGGATTAAAAGACAAAAAACCTGATCATGCAATTGCCGAAGCTTACATTTCCGCAAATAGATTGCTCGAAAGCAATCCGGAACTAGAGAAAGAAGTGGAAGAGTTTATGCTGAAATACGAAAATCTTGACAAGGAGACTGAAAGGAAATTTAAAGAAGCTATAGAAAAAGCAATGGCTGGGATAAAAGCCACGATGGAAAGAATTAACGTATATCACGACGAGTTTATCTGGGAAAGTGACTTTATCAAAAACGGATACGTCGACAAGGTCTTAAGGACCCTCGAATCTAAAGGTCTGATAAAGAAGAACGGAGCCTGGATCATAGAGCTTGAGGGTTTTGACAAGGAAGTCGTTATAAGAAGGGAAAACGGCACATCCCTTTATGTCACAAGGGATCTGGCTTATCACCTCTGGAAGAGCGAGAAATTCGACAGAATGATAAATGTATGGGGGGCGGATCACAAGCTCTACGGTGCTCAACTTCTGAAGCTCTTAGATATTTTAGGGATAAAGAAGCCAGAAATTGTTTTCTTTGAATTCGTTTCCTTACCTGAAGGTAGAATGAGTACGAGGAGAGGCAAGTTTATTTCTGCCGACGAATTGATAGAGAAAGTAAAGGAAGAGGCAAAGAAGATCATAACCAATAGAGATTTCTCGGAACAGGAGATTGAAAAAGTATCTGAAGCCGTTGCAATAGGAGCCATAAGGTTCGACTTCCTCAAAGTAGCGCCTGAGAAGCCCATGGTTTTCGATATGAAGAAGGCTCTTGACTTCGAGCGACAAACGGCGAGCTATATCCAGTACACATACTCAAGAGCATGCAGCATACTGAGAAAATGTGATGAAGAGGCAGAATTCTCTCCGGAGCTTTGCGAAAAGACTGAAAGAGATCTCGTCATCATGATTTCGAAGATGCCATATTATGTCTACAAAGTCGTGAATGAAGTAAGACCGAACATCTTTGCGGAGTACATGCTAGATCTCGCATCCAAATTCAACGAATTCTACAGAGATTACCCTGTCCTGAAGGCAGAGGGAGAGATACAGAGGAACAGAATCGCAATCGTTGCTGCCGTCAGCAAGGTTTTGAGGATAGGTCTCGAACTGATGGGCATTCAGGCTATCGAGAGGATGTAGATGATAGAACTGTTTGGAGAGAAGCTTGTGGAGTACCGTTTTGTCGGTGTTTTTCTGTTTTCTCTAATCGCAACTTCTATTCCGTTTGTCTGATTGCCCTACCTTAACTTTCTCGTCCTTTTGAGGCCAATTTTAGACAGGTGGGAAATTTTAATCGTTACAATCATTTCCGCGTTGGGGGCTTCTCTTGGAAAGGTCGTGATCTACTTTCTTGGAAGAGGTATAAGCTATACACTCTCCGAAAAGAGTAAAGAAAACCTTTTCTTTTTCCAGAGATTATTCAGAAAATGGGGAATTTTTGCTATCTTCATTTTTGCGGCGTCTCCCCTGCCAGACGATGTCCTATATATTCCATTAGGAATGGCACAATTTAGGCTTTATCACTACTTTATGGCTGTTTTTTGTGGAAAGCTGGTTATCACAGCATATACATTGGCAGTGGGAAGGGTGGCCATGGACGTAATTGAACTTTTCACCCGCAGTTTCGAACTAAGTTTTGCAATTTTCTTTTTCGCGACCACAATACTTACGATCTTTCTGCTGAAATTCGACTGGAAAAAGTTCTTTGAAGGAGAGTATCTTGCAGCTATAAAGGGTCGTGAAAGAAAGGAGTGAACTTTTTAGAACCACCAGCGTCCTTTTCAAGACGCATTTCACCCTTTCTAGGCACAAAAACGCTGTCTAAAAATCTTTCTCTGTATAGTATTCATACTTCAGAATGGGAAGAAGTGAAAAATATATTCCTTGCCAAAAAATTCACCCCAGATGCCAAACTACAACGTTGTGCTACAAGCCGGATGGATAGTAAAGAAGGCCAAGAGTGTCGAAGATGCCATCAACATAGCGATTGCAGAAGCTGGTAAGAAATTGAACCCTGATCTAAGCTTCGTCCGAGTCGATGTTGGCAGTCTAGAGTGTCCGAAATGCGGAGAAGCTTTCAAGTCTGCCCTGCTAATATCCAAAACTGCGCTGGTGGGGCTGATCTTCGAAATGAAAGTTTTTAATGCAAAAAGCGAAGAACATGCCGTAAGAATTGCTAGATCCGAAATCGGAAAAAGAATGCCAAACGTTCCCCTGGAAGTACTAGAAGTTTCAAAAGTAGAGGATTGATATGCGACCCTATGTTTTCATTAACATCGCATCGAGTTTGGATGGAAAAATAAGCAATGAAGAAAGAAAACAGCTTAGAATCTCCTGCAAAGAAGATTTTGATAGGGTCGATGAGCTTCGCGCTTCTGCAGACGCAATAATGGTTGGTATAGGCACAATCCTAGCCGACAATCCAAAACTAAACGTTAAGAACAAAGAGCTGAGAGAGAAGAGGCTCAGAGAAGGAAAAACTGAGAATCCTATAAAAGTTGTTGTGGACAGTAAGTGTAGAATTCCTGAAACTGCAGAAGTGCTTGAAGGTAAGGTTATTATTGCGGTTTCAAAGCTCGCTACAAGGGAAAATATAGAGAAAATTGCAAAAAAAGCCCAGATCGTCGTCTTTGGTGACAACAAAGTAGATCTAAAATCTCTTCTTAATTTTCTGTATGAGCAGGGGGTTAGAAGGTTGATGGTAGAGGGTGGAGGCACTTTAATTTCTTCGCTGCTTAGAGAGGGGTTGGTTGACGAGATGTTTATTTATTACGCCCCAATAATTATAGGGGGATCAAATTCGCCTACCATATGCGATGGCCGGGCTTTCGAAGTGCCAATAAGAGTGAAAATAGTCTCGTTTAAGAAACTTGGAGAGGGAATACTTCTTCATCTAACCTTTTGAATCTAAAAAGCCTCGTATAATTTCTCATGCCTAAGGTAAGCTCCTCTGTCAACAAGATTATCGATCACTACTCTGTCCTCAGGCAATTTTTCAAAATCCGCGGACTTAAATCTACTTCTTCCTATTCCGATTACGTCACCATAGCTATTGCATACGAAGACAATTTCATTTTCATCAAAATTTCCTGCTTTTATTATTGAACCATTAAAAATATCCCTTCCGTAAAGAAAGAGCATTTCTCCGTGTTCACTGACCCAAACCTTCTTTTTTTCGTTTTTCATGAGCCAGAAGGAACCCTCTAGAGTTAACCTTAACCTTTTGCCGATCTCACCTATCTTCACACCGGCGAGGCATTTGAGCTCCCTCTTTTTCAGAAATTCGTAAAGTTCCTGGGAAACAGCAAAAACTTCCTTTTCTACTGCTAAAATCTTAAAATTCTCAAGAAAATTTAAAGAGTTGAAAAATTTTAATGCTTTTATCAGTACTTTATGTTCTCTCTCGGTTAAATCCCTCAAGCCAGGAACTCCTCCGGCTTCGGGATTTCCAGCTTTAAACCCTTTCTTTTTCTGACTTCCATTACAAATTCTTCTAGCAGACTCGGTGGCACTTTCTCGAAGCCTGCATGTTCAGTGCTCCATATGGCCTTTCCAGAGGTCGCAGATCTTATTGCACCAGCGAATCCAAACATCTCTTTAACAGGCGCTTTGGCGACAAGCGTTGCAGTGTCTCCTTCAATCTTTATGTCCAGTATCTGGCCACGCCTTCCCTGAATTTCTCTCGTAACATTTCCAACCATTGTCTGCGGAACCATAATGTAAACCTTCTGGTAAGGCTCAAGCAGAGTTGCATTTGCCTGGAGGATCGCTGCAAATATGGCAGATCTCACTGCAGGAATAACCTGTGCCGGCCCTCTATGAACTGCATCTTCATGGAGCTTGCAGTCAACTAGCTTCACCTTAATACCCATGCAAGGTTCCCTTGCCAAA
>CAYSRI010000014.1:4681-8075 GCA_964433405.1 uncultured archaeon
GGACCGGTTCTCATAGCTTCCCTGAAGCCCTCAAGGATCAGTTCCATTGTCTCGTTCAGATACTGAATGCCTTTTGTGACATCGCAGAACAGGTTTCCTTCAAAATACTCCACCGCCCCTGCAGCTTCTTCTCCCGTAAGCCCTGCTTCCTCGAGCTTCTTTCTGCGTTCCTTCTTGTCCATCTTGAAATCAACTTCTCCCTCCTTGAATTTCCTAGAGACTTCTTCTGGCAGAGGCTCTACAACTATGTAGAAGCGGTTGTGCTTGTTCGGCGACTTCCCCTCAACAGCCGGAGATGTGCTTGTGACAGTCTCCCTGAAAACGACTATTGGGGGAGAAGTTATAACTTCCAAATTGTACTCTCTCCTAATCTTTTCAACCTTGACTTCCAAGTGTAGCTCTCCCATGCCACTCAGCAAATGCTCACCCGTCTCTTCGTTCAGGGTGATCTGCAAAGTTGGATCCTCCTTCACAAGCTTTCTCAAAACTTCAACAAGCTTGGGAAGATCCCTTGGATTCTTCGCTTCAATGGCCATGGTTACTACTGGTTCGCTGTAATGCTTTATCGACTCAAAAGGCTCAATTTTCTCAATCTCTGAACAAGTGGACCCAGAAATCGCATCCTTTAAACCCACCAGCGCAACAATATTCCCTGCGGGAATCTCATCAACTTCAACACGCCTTGGACCCATATAAAGTCCAGTGGTCTGAACTCTGTTCTTTGCTTTTCTGTCGACGATATAAAACTCCGTTCCAGGCCTTACAGTTCCGCTGAAAAGTCTTCCAACTGCAACTTCTCCAGCCTGGGGATCAACGACGATTTTTGTAACCATCATTACCGCAGGACCCTTGGGGTCGCAGTTCACCAATGCTCTTCCAACTTCGCTGTTCAGGTCTCCCTTCCAGATGATCTTGATTCTTTCCTTTTGCGCCTCGATGGGATTTGGCAGATGTCTCACAACCATGTCCAGTATCACGGTATGGAGCGGAGTTTTCTTGTGAAGCTCCTTTGCCTCGCCACTCTTAAGGTACTCATAAACCTCCTTGAATCCAATTCCTGTGTCTTTCTGGGATTTAACGCTAACTCCCCACTTCTGCAAAGCTGAGCCAAAAACTACATTGCCCTTTGCTACTTCGATCCTCCACTCATTGAACTTATCGGGCTTTGCTGACTTTAAAAGCTTGTTCACGTCGTTGATCACTTTTATAAGCCTCTCCTGCATCTGCTGAGGAGTTAGCTGGAGTTCCTTGATGAGCCTGTCTATTTTGTTAACAAAAAGCACGGGCTTAACACCTTCTTTCAAAGCCTGCCTAACAACTGTCTCCGTTTGAGGCATCACGCCTTCTACTGCATCCACGACAATGATCACACCATCCACGGCTCTCATTGCTCTGGTAACCTCGCCGCCAAAATCCACATGGCCCGGAGTGTCGATAAGGTTTATCAGATAATCTTCTCCGTTGTATTCGTGAACCATTGACACGTTCGCAGCGTTTATCGTAATTCCTCTCTCCTTTTCCTGTTCGTCAAAGTCCAGATAAAGCTGCTGTCCGGCAAGTTCGTCGCTTATAATCCCTGCGCCAGCAAGAAGGCTATCGCTCAGCGTAGTTTTACCGTGGTCGATATGAGCGGCGATGCCCATGTTCCTTATCCTCTCAGGCTTCCACATTAGCTCCTCTATCTTCTCGACGAATTTCTTCGCTCTTGTAGCCATTTCATCACCTTGCAGACTTTGCTACTCTTTCTACTTCCTCCTTCTTCGAAACTGCAAAGCTCTTGGTATCGTTGTTTGCAGCAGCTATGATCTCATCTGCTAAACAATAAGCTATGCTCTTTTTCGACTTAAAAGCAGATCTTCTCGCTCCTTCAACGATGTTGCGGAGGGCAACATCGACTCTCCGAAGACTGGAAGTATCTACTGCTCTTGGAACTGCAATTCCACCGTATTTGATTCTCACAACCTCTTCTCTAGGACCTGCATTAACAATTGCGTCAACAAGGACCTGGATCGGGTTCTTTTTGGTCTTTTTTTCTATGATCTCAAAAGCTTCTCTGACTATGTTGTAAGCACTAATCTTCTTTCCTGTGTTTTTCTCCTTTCTCATTACCTTGTTTATCAGTCTTTCTACAATGAAAACCCTTTCCTTCGCAAATGGATCAAAATGCCTTCCGTGAGTGTGCAGGGTGTAGGAGGGGGTTAAACAGATGTAGCTCTTCAACGCAGGGTCTTTAATCTCAATGTCCTTAACGCTGTACTTTCCAAATACAAGGAGGTCCTCCTCGCTGAATCCGTAGGGCATACTTCACCTCATCTTCTTCTCCTTTCTTCCTTTCACGAGCTCTTTAAGACTCGTTTCATTTACTTTTATGACCTTGTATCTTACGCCGGGAATATCTCCCATCCTTCTGCCCATTCTTCCGCCAATCTTCTCGACAATCACTTCGTCGTGCTCGTCAATGAAGTTTATAGCACCATCTCCAGGTGTAAATGCCGTAATCTGCCTGCCGTTCTTTATCAACTGAACTCTGACCGCTTTTCTTATTCCTGAATTTGGCTGTCTTGCTTCAATTCCAATTTTCTCTAATACTATACCGCGAGCCATTGGAGCCCCTTCCAGTGGATCGGCTTTCTTCGCTAAACCTAGGGCTCTTCTGACATACTTCTTCTGGCTCCACCTGAACTTCTTCTTAACCTGGATTATCTTTCTCGCTGCAAACAATCCGTAGCCCATATCATCACCTTACCACTATATCCTCAATGTTGTGATGCCTTTTAGCTAATTCTTTCGCTTTATTAATGTTTTTGCCACCTTTACCAATGACAATTCCTTTCAGATCGGGTGACACCGAGATTTGGGCTGTTTTTGAGTTACCCTTATCAAGAAGCTTAACGCTTACCTTTATTGGCTTAAATATGTTCGAAATAAATTCCGCAGGATCGTCGGAGTGCTCGATGATTTCTATTCTCTTTCCTATCAGCTCACGAGCTCTGTCAACATTGATTCCTCCTTTTCCAATCGCCAGTCCCATGTCCCCCTTTTTCACGATGAAGATCACCTTATCATCGTAAACTACACAGTCTTTAACGCTGGCTCCTGTCAAATTCTCAAAAAGAGTCAAATACCTTATTTCCTCCGAAGATAACTTCATTTCCATAACGATCACTCTAACTCTTCTGTTATGGCCATCGAAGCTATGCTAAACGGTTTTCTGCAAAATTCTCCGAGCTGCATGTTTGTTCCGTTGAATACGAGAACCGGAACGTTGAAGCCCTTGATTTTCTGAAGTATTTCCTCTGGGCAGTTCTTAGAGACAACTACAGCCTTTGCTTCTCCTTTCTTCAGCGCTTTAATTGTTCTTTTGCTTCCAATATAATATTTTCCGCTCTTTAAA